>NZ_JAATOD010000005.1 GCF_014229645.1 Listeria swaminathanii
ATTTAAAGATGTAGCAGAGCTAAGTTTAAATAATTTTGGTGAATCATATAACCAACTATTAGGGTTTAAAATAAGCAGGCTAGATTCAAGTTGCGAGACACAAAGAAAGTATCGCTTAGAAGACTACGAAAATAATTCTATTGATTTTCATTTTAAAGAATTAGAAGTTATATCTGCAAGTTAAATAAAAAGGCACTCTATCACTCAACGGGAATCGAGAAAATAAAGCCTTGACCAGTAAGGAGTAACTCACTAATCAAGTTGCCAATAGCTAACAAAACGCTAGCTGTTAGTGTGCATGATGATTCATTTAAGAGAGCTTGAAAGAGCTCTCTTAAGTATGTATAATAGGAGGTTATTATACATACAGATATTATCAAAATCTATGATGATTTTGATAAAAATAAGTTAAATGTTTTTTTTGATATTCTTATTCAATTTGTGAATAAATACGAATCTGAATTTCAGAAATACACATCATTAGATTACTTAAAATCAATTAGAAAATTTAAATCTCAAGGTTTTATTCTAGGTCATTCAGATGATAATTTAGAAGCGGGTATATTTTTTTATAAAACAAAAGTCGAAGAAAATCAGGAAGAAGATATTTGCAACCAAGTTTCAGCCTTAATATGGACACTGAGTGCATATATGATTGATGAAGTATGCCCAGTTTGCTCTGAAAGTAACATGCGTTTAACCGTTATTGCTGGAGAGAGTGAGCCAATTGTCAAATTTTGCGATGAATGTTTATATACAGGTGTTGGTGGCAAGTATGTTGAAATTAAAGAAGAGTTAATTCCGGCATCTAAAAATCTGGTAAAATCTTATTTAAATATGAAATAGAAGACTTATGGAGCTATATGAGAATACATAAGGAGAAAGTTGACATGAATAGTAATCATTTAGAGGCTATCCAAAAAATCATTCCAAAATCCACATGGTCTAAAAAAATTAATTTAGAAGATAGTGTGGGTGCTAGTGAAGTTGCTTGGCATTATAGTGATATCGTGCAGGTAATCAATATTTTAACGAGGAATGGATATATAATCTTAGGCGGAGATGTGTATCAACTATTGAATAATAGTATTGAAGTAACATATGATAATTGGTATATTAATGCAGAAGAAAATGCAGAAGGAATTAGACTTTCAGAGGAAAAAGCAAAGGATTATATAGAATCTTATTTTGAAAGGTTTGGAGAAAATTTTATATACTCTATAGTTTATAAGGAAATATAAGATTGTGTAAATACAATTTGTTGGCATGGATAGAACCCGCTATCAAAATAAATGTAGAATGTAATCGTGCGGAAGAGGACTGGTAACAAAATTATTCTGTAATAGTTGACGCCAGAAAAACTATAGGAACCAAGGGAGAAAACTTAATTAAAGTTGTATTATCAGAAGATGGAGGTATGTTATCATCTTATCCAGTAAAATAGAAAGGTGAGATTATTATGGATGTTTTAGAAGGATTTTTGCAGGCAGAAATTAATACACAGGAATTATATGAAGATATAATGTCTTTTATAACTTCATATCATATCAGATGTGGAGAATTTGAAGGAAATGAATATATAATAAAAAAAATGGATCAAACCAATTTTATTTTATTTCCGGAATATATAGATACAGATGGTGAAAGAGAAATACATGGAGCAAGATCAGTTTATAGAAACAATTTAATCAAAGAGATTAATGACTGTGCTCAGGTTAAAGGAATACAAGTAATTGATGTAAATTAGTAGTTACTAAGAAATGATTACAGTTCGAAAATGTAGTCTCATTGAAAAGAGAGATTCTCTTAGATAAACTTTCATAAGTGTACCCGATAGGGTGAATTTTCCCTGTGGAGTATACTTGTGGGAGTTTAAGAGGGTGGAGGCTCGTTCAATTAGGAAGCGGCTTTTGCAATCGGATGAATGATTATATATGTACGATTAAAAAATCCACTTTGAATATTAACTACATTGTGGATTTTCTTTTTTATTATCTTTCAACAGTTGACTATTAGTTTTATTTTCAAGCATTAAGCAGAGTTAACTGTTTCCAAGACGCGAATGATTTGTTTTCGAATATTGAGAAAAGAAACGGCAAAACAAAAAGTGATAAGCCTACAAAAGCGAATGATTGGATAGGGATATTATGCAAAATGAATTTCAACTTTTAGAAGACAAGAAAAGTATAGATCAACTTATGTTAACGTATTTTTCAATAATAAGTGGAAGATATTTGAAAAAGGCTTTGTCTGCTTTTAAAGAAAAAGAAGGATACGGACAAGAAATAGTTTTTGTTTCCTTTAAAAACGACTTAGATGATTATGATATGGCTCAATTACCAAGACCATTAGATGATAAACATGTTTTAGTTGAATTAGGATTCCCAGCTGTAGAGATTGACCAAATAGCATACTTAGATTTTAAAATATTTTATGATTATTTAGATGAGAATGTAAAAAAAGAGGCGGAAAGAAATCCAGAAGGAAATGAGTTTATAGAACTGCTAAAAAAAGTTAAAAGTAGTTTGGAAATATAGCTTTATAAAATAAATAATGCGCTTCTATAACAAGATTGACAATCAAGTAGCTAGTAAAAAGCTAGCTGTAGTTAGTGCATGATGGTTCATATAAGAGAGCTTGGAAGAGCTCTCTTAAATGCGTATAAAGTACTGCTTGGAAATGCGTTGATTCCTAATTCGAGAACATCTCAAGAGTTAACGCAAGCTGAAATGCAAGAGTGCAGTGGAACGCTGTAAGTAGAGAGCAGGTAATCAATTGTTAGAGGAATTAATTACTGAAATTGAGAGTGTTAGACCACGCGGAGGTAATTAGAATGAGTAAGATTATTTATGAGTTGAAAATGTTTTCTTCAAACTTAATAAAGGAACCCGAGTTTATTATCGATGGGATGAAAAATATACTGAAAATTGAGGGTTATGACGATGAGGGTAGAATAAATAAAGTAAAAGTAGAGCTAGACTCTGTACTTTGTTACAAAAAAACTTCTACTAGATTTACACCTAAATTATATGATTCATATGATAAAATTGTTGAACTCCTAGATTCAGATTGGTCAAATGAGTTAAAAGCAATAAATAATGAATACTATGATTTTTGGAAACCAAAACATTTCATTTTATTTTTGGATGGAATAGGTATGTATGAATTTATTGCGTGTGAGATAGAGATTAATGAGTATGAATAAAATAGATATATCAGATGTGGAGAATTTGAAGGAAATGAATATATAATAAAGAAAATGGATCAAACTAATTTTATTACCGGAGTATATAAATACAGATGGTGAAAGAGAAGTACACGGAGCAATATCAGTTTCATAGAGATAATTTAATCAAAGAAATTAATGGTTGTGCTCGTATTAATGGGATACAAGTAATAGATGTTAATTTGTAAATGCTAAAAAAGAGGTGGAAAATGATTAAGTTAAATGTGGTATTTGAGAAAAAGATAATTAATGGGCATGTTAAATATATCAGGGAAGATGGCGCACTAGATTTTACTCCAATGTTAAACTCAGATATTTCATTACTTATCAGTTATATAAATATAGGTTTCGACTCTACTCAGATGACTGCTAATCAAGTGTGGGGATTTGCACCAAAAGAAAGCTGGAGGGAAAGAAAGCTAGCGTTACCATTGAATATACGCAAAGGGAAACTAGTTTTACTAGATGATTATGAACCGGGAACATGGAGATTAGATAAAAAAGCTACATGGTATACTTACTATGATTCAGAACAAAATTGGCTATGTTTTGGTGATTTGAAAAATAGTAGTAGTGATACATGTGTAGAGTTTCTTGAAAATATAGTCGCAGTTCTTGATAATGACCAACATTTAAAATCTTTGTGGATTAAACCAAACCTTATTTAAAATTAAAACAAGCAGAAAGCTATGCCATTTACAAAACGGCATAGCTTTCTGCTTGTTTATTTGTCAGTTGCTGTATAAAACACAAGTAAGAACTGTTTTACTCAATAACAAACTGATTATGATAAAGCTCAGAATAAAATCCTTCCGCCTTCATCAACTCATCATGATTACCTTGCTCAATCACTTCACCTTGATGTAGCACGACGATATGGTCGGCATCGAGGATTGTTTTTAAACGGTGGGCAATGACGAAGCTAGTTCGGCCGGAGATTACGTTGTCCATTGCTTTTTGGATGCGGCTTTCGGTTACTGTGTCTACATTACTTGTTGCTTCATCTAGAATTAGAAGAGACGGGTTAGTAATGATAGTTCTAGCAATACTCATAAGCTGCTTTTGACCAACACTGAAAATATTATTTTCGTCACTGATTTCTGTATCGTAACCTTTTTCTAGGTTCATAATGAAATCGTGGATGTTAGCTTGTTTGGCTGCATTGATTACTTCGTCGTCGCTTGCTTCGGGTTTACCGAAAACAATGTTATCGCGGATGGTTCCTGTGAATAACACGGAATCTTGTAGCACGATACCGACTTGTTTACGAAGCGAATCAAGGCGAATGTCGCGGATGTCGATATCATCAAAGAGAATCGCTCCACCATCGACATTGTAGAAACGGTTAAGCAGGTTCATAACAGTTGTTTTACCAGAGCCAGTTGGTCCGACAAGAGCAACCATTTTACCTTTACTTACATCAATTGAAACGTCTTTTAGAACTGGTTTTGCAGGGTCATAAGCGAAATCAACATGATCGAGTTTGACACCTTTATTAATACCATCAATTGTTTGTAAGTTTTCGCGTTCCACTTCTTCTTCCTCTGCAAATACTTCGCTAACACGGCGAGCACCAGTAATTGCTAATTGTAGCAAGCTGTACTGGGATGAAATTTGCGTTAGAGGCATGTAGAATTGTTGCGAATATTGAACGAACATAACGATTAAACCAAGAGCGGCTGTGCGTTCAAGGTCGCCGTTTAGAGCTAACCATCCACCGAAGAAGATAACGATAGCTGTATTTAATAGGGAAATACCTTGCATCATTGGGAAAAGTAAACCGGAGTAAACTTGACCTTTATAAGTTGCGTTTTTAACGATATTGTTTTGTTTAACAAAGCCGTCGATTGTTTCTTCTTCTAGGCCGTTTGTGATAATGATTTTTTGACCAGAAATTTTTTCATCAATGTAGCCGTTTAGTACGCCTAGTTCATCTTGTTGAACATCAACGAATTTACGAGCTTTTCGGATGATCACTGTCGCAATAATTATCGCAAATGGAGCAGATATTAAAGTAACGAAGGCTAGCTCCACGTTTTGTTGGAACATCATGATGATAACACCAATCATTAGCGCAACGTTTGATAGTACTTGAATCAGGGCTTGGTTTAGTGTGTTGGAAATGTTATCCAAGTCACTAGTGAAACGGCTAAGCATTTCGCCATCATTGCGGCTATCGAAGAAACGGATTGATAGTTTTTCCATCTTGCGGAAAAGCCCTATACGCATTCTGTTCGTCGATTTACCAGCTACCCCTGTCATAATGATACTTTGGATAAAAGTCGCAGCAGCGAGCAGTACGTAGCAGAGAATCAGCATCCAAATGATATGGATGAAATCGCTCTTGTCATCAACGCCTGTTTTCATTAAATTAACCACGTAATCTCCAAGTTCTTGAACGGCGTTACCAATATATTGTGGTGCTTTTACTTGAAGGTATGTCGCAAAAACTACAGCAATTAAAATGACAAAAAGTTGAGGCTTATAACCCCGCAGATAGTGCCAGAAAAAGCGGCTAATTTGTTTAAACTCTTTCATTATGCGGTTACCTCCTTGCCTTTTTGAGTGTCGTAAATTTCACGGTAGATTGCATTTTCTTTCAGAAGTTCTTTATGGGAACCAACGCCAACTAGTTTACCTTGATCTAGCACGAGAATTTTATCTGCTTGAATAACAGAAGAGATTTTTTGTGCAATGATGAAAGTAGTAGTTTCGTCCAGTTCTTTATTCAATGCTTCTTTTACTAATTTCTCGGATTTTGCATCAAGCGCACTTGTGCTGTCATCAAGAATTAGAACTTTCGGCGAACCGATAACTCCACGTGTGATTGATAGACGTTGTTTTTGTCCACCAGAGAAGTTATTCCCACGCTCAGAAACAGGCGCTTCGTAAAGATTTGCTTGTTTGTCGATGAACTCTTTCGCTTGTGCTATTTTACTTGCGTGTTCCATTTCTTCAGCAGTTGCGTCTTTTTTACCATGACGTAAATTGTCTGCAATCGTTCCGGAGAAAAGAATCGCGCGTTGAAGCACGAAGGAAACAGTGCTACGAAGGGTTTTCTTGTTGATATCTTTTAGGTTAGTTCCGCCGATAATAACTTCACCTTCAGTTGGGTCGTATAGGCGAGGAATTAGTTGTGCAAGAGTGGATTTACCAGAACCTGTTGCACCAACAATACCGACCATTTCACCAACACTTGCTTTGAATGAAATATCTTCAAGCGCAGGCGTATCGTCACCGTCGTATTTAAAACTAACGTTACGGAATTCAACTGTACCTTCTAAGTCTTGTTCTGGCGCGTTTTCGTTGTATGTAATATCGGGTTCTGTTTCTAGAACTTCGGTAATACGTTTCAAGGAAATAAGCGCACGAGAAGCCATCATCATCAGCATACCACCGATAATAATTGCCATCATAATTTGCATTAAGTAGTTCATGAATGATGCGATAGCCCCGATAACTTCAGGATTATCTGCAGCCATGTCGCCTACGAAGAAAATGGAAACAACAATTGCTAAGTTAGAAACGAGCATAAATGCAGGAATCATAACAGAGAAAAGTGTACCAACAATAATCGTATGGCGAGTTAATTTGTCACTAACCGTTGTAAAACGACCGATTTCATTGTCTTCTTGCACGAAAGATTTAACTACGCGCATACCGGCAAGGTTTTCTTTTGCGATAGAATTCACGCGGTCAATTAACGTTTGGATAATTGCAAAGTGTTTACCCATTGAGCCGAATGTGAATACAACAATCAGAACAACGAGAACAACGAGTACAATAATTACCCACCATAATTCAGGCAAGGTAAACATCGCTAGGACAAAAGCCCCGATAAACATGATCGGAATTCTCGTTAGCGATTGTAGTGAAAGCATCACTAAGTTTTGTACTTGGGTAATGTCGTTTGTTTGACGAACAACAAGATTACCTGTCGAAAGTTTTTCGATGTTGCTGAATGAAAATGTTTGGATTTTACGGAAACTAGATTCACGAATATCCGCACCAACGCCTTGAGCGACTTTGGCAGAAAGAATCGTGTTTAGAATCCCGGCGATAAGGCCGACTGCGGCGATACCGATTAAAAGTGCGCCGATGGACGAAATTTTATCCATATCGTCTTTCATGATGGCGTCTAGGACTTGCTGAAGTAACTTTGGTTGCCATAGTTGTGAGATAACCATGACTACTACAAACAGTGTAGATAGTGTCGCTTGTAGCTTGTATTTTTTAAGATGGTGAAACAATACTTTCATGATTTTCCTCCCTTGGAAAACGGAAATAAATATGTGCGAACACATATTCTAATATAGATTGTGAAAATATGCAAGTAATATTTTCACGAATTGTAAATGTGGCGAAAATATGGCGGATTGAGCGATGAAAAATCATTTTAAATTGTGAAAAGGTCTGCGCTTCTTCATTCGATTTCCACTTCTACAAAACCTCTTACGCTATTAATTAACCACACAAAGTCTGCATCAAAAAGGTCTTTTTTTACTAGCGTTTTTTCAGTAATCTTATTATTTGCTAAAAGTTCGGCTCGCATTGTGCCGGGAAGGAGTCCAGAAGTTGCTGGCGGAGTGAAAAAACAGCCATTTATACCTAGAACTATATTCCCGTTAATGAATTCAGTTAGTTCCTCGCGTTCATTCCAAAGCAGCGTTTCCGCGGTTGTAGTACTTTTCAAGTCTTCATAAACCTGGCGATGAGTGGTTTTATGATAAAGGAATAAATCATTAGTTAAAACTGGTTTTTCGGCGAGTTGAGCTGTTATTGGTGTATTTTTCGCGCTGATTTCAGCGAGTTCTAACTGATGCGTGCCATCTGGGTGTAGTAAAAAACGCAATTTGTATGTGCCAGTTGCATTTTTTCGCGCGGTTTCGTTCCATAACTCCCTAATTTCTTCCCTATTAAAAGAGTAACCAAAAAACGCAGCGCTCGTTTGAAGTCGTTTTAAATGAAAATCGGTTCGGGCGAGTTCGCCGTTCTCCAAGCGCAAACATTCAATCAAAGAAAACTTGGTCGCTTTTTCTAAAATGGCTGATTTCGCGTGAATTTCGGAAAATTCGCTTTCGGCATCGGAATCCCAGACGATGCCGCCGCCAACGCCGTAAGTTGCTTTGTTATCCGTAATAGCGATAGTACGAATGGGCACGCTGAAAATCGCATTTCCGTTCGGTTCCAGAAATCCAATCGCACCGCAGTACACATCGCGCGGGGAATCTTCTAGCTCTGAAATAATCTCCATCGTCCGTGCTTTTGGTGCGCCGGTTATCGAGCCGCATGGGAAGAGCGCTTTGAAAACAGAAGTTAAATCCGTCTCGGGAACGGTTTCTGCTGTGACGGTAGAAGTCATTTGCCAAACAGTTGGATAAGGCTCTAAAGTCATCAAATTAGGAACCTTCACACTCCCGGGTATCGCAATCATCCCAAGGTCATTTCGAAGCAAATCAACAATCATCACATTTTCTGCACGATTTTTAGGATCATTTTTCAACCAATTATGGGCCGCTAAGTCTGCTTGCTCCGTATTTCCCCGGCGAACAGTACCTTTCATCGGACGCGTCGTCAAAACGTTTTCCTTCCATTTAAAAAAGAGTTCGGGTGAGGCGGAAATTATTTGGAATTCGTCATTCGAAAGTAGCGCTGTATAATTGGCTTTTCCGACTTGCTGCAAAGTTTCGTACGTTGCTTGGGCGGAGAAGTCGCTTGGCACATCACTTTGAAGGCGCACGGTGTAGTTGATTTGGTAGGTGTTTCCGGCAGCGATTTCAGATTTTATTTGCGCGATTTTCGCCGCGTAATCTGGGTAAGTTGTATCCATTTTAAAAGAAAGTGGCGCGGAATTTGGGCTTTCCGCACTCGTATCAGTGAAATTATCGTATACGCCAAACCAGACGAGCGGCATATTTTCAGTAGAGGTTTTCGTTTTTAAATTGCTTCGAAAAGCAGGAGCGGCTTCATAACTAACAAAACCAGCAACATATTTGCCGGATTTTTGGGCATCCTCGGCAGCTTTCATGACAGGGAGTACTTCTGATAAATCGCGCGCAACAAGTTCACGCAGCGGCTTTTCAAATATCTTTGTTTCACCTTCAAAATCAAATCGTAATAAGCTCATTTGGCTTGCCTCCCTAGTCGTACAAAGTTTTCTAGTATCGCGTGGCCGTTTTCGGAAAGGATTGCTTCTGGGTGGAATTGGACGCTGTGAATGGGCTTGGTTACGTGCGAAAACCCCATCAACACGCCATCTTCCGTCACGGCGGTTACTTGTAAATCAGTTGGGACAGAGCTGGGTTCAATAACTAAGGAATGATAGCGAGCGACTTGGAATTTAGGATCAAGTCCAGCGAATAAACCCTCACCGTTATGCGAAATGATACTGGTTTTTCCGTGGACAGGGACGTCTGCGCGCACCACTTTTGCTCCAAAAAAATGACCAATCATTTGATGGCCAAGGCAAATCCCGAGAATGGGGACGTGAATTTCATCGAGTAGCGCTAAACTTACTGGGAAATCTTCCGGCGAACCAGGTCCGGGCGAAAGGACAACCATTTCTGGAGCGAGCTGTTGAAAGGATTCCAGTGTGAAATCAGTAGCCGAAACAACCCGCACATCTTCCTGCAGTTCTAAAAAATATTGGTATAAATTATATGTAAATGAATCATTATGGTCGATTAATAAAATCACTTTAAATCCCCCTAGTTAAAACGGTTATACTCTTTTATAGCAAATAGCTACGGAGATAACAAGTCTGAAATGTTTGAAGCCCAAAAACAAGTGGAAAGGTACACTAAATGACTAAAGGAAGGTGTTTTAGATGGAAAATGAACTAGAAGATAAAATTCTTACTATTTTGGACCAACATCAAGTGGGTGTTTTGACATCTGTCCAAGAAGATTTTCCGCATGCTAGATATATGACATTTCTCCACGATGGTTTGACACTTTATACGCCGTCTGGAAAAGAACTACCGAAAACTGAAGAAGTCCGTCGAAATCCGCGCGTGTGCGTTTTAATTGGCTACGATGGCCCCGGTTCTGCATTTTTAGAAATTAATGGCTTGGCTTCGCTTGAAGAAGATGAATCCATCAAAGAACGCGTTTGGGAAAATATCTCGAAAGAATGGTTCCAAGGCGATGGTTCACCGTCCTTTGTCGTTATAAAAATTGTTCCGGAGCAAATCAGAATACTTAATTCAGAAGATGACGGGCCGGACACGCTCGATTTAATTGGTTAAAGATTTGCTTGTAATTTAAGCGGATATGCGATAGAATAACTTTAAATTAATACGAAAAGCGATGACAAGAAGTAGTAATGAGGCAGAGTTTCTAAAGAGAGCCAGTGGTTGGTGTGAACTGGTGAAGTTTCCTTATGAATCCATCTTGGAGCGAGTGGTGGAAAGCAGATTTTTGCGAGTAAATCATTCCGGAATGGTCCGTTAAACCTAAATGAAGCTGGGGATTTTTTTGAAGTCCCAATAAGGGTGGCAACGCGGTTAACTCTCGTCCCTTTCCTGTTAAGTCGGGAAAGTACGGGAGTTTTTATATGGAAAAAAATAAGGAGGAGTTAGCATGTTAGATGTTAAATTGTTACGTAATAATTTTGATGAAGTAAAGCAGAAATTACAAAATCGTGGGGAAGACCTTGGTGAATTCGAGAAATTTGGCGAGTTAGATAAACGCCGTCGTATACTGATTGTCGAAACAGAAGCGTTGAAAAGTCAGCGTAATGAAGTATCTCAAGAAATCGCGAAATTAAAACGCGAAAAACAAGATGCGGACGCTAAAATTGAGGAAATGCGTGTTGTTGGAGATCGTATTAAAACATTAGATATCGAACTACGCGAAATTGATGAAAAATTAGATATGATTTTAATGTCGATTCCAAACATTCCGCACGAATCTACTCCGGTTGGTGAATCGGAAGACGATAACGTGGAAATCCGCAAATGGGGCGAAGTTCGCGCATTCGATTTTGAACCAAAAGCGCATTGGGATTTAGGAACAGATTTAGATATCCTTGATTTCGAAAATGCTGCGAAAGTAACTGGTAGCCGTTTTGTTTTTTATAAAAAATTAGGTGCAAGACTGGAACGTGCGCTTATTAACTTTATGATGGACTTGCATTCGAACGAACATGGCTATGAGGAAATGTTACCGCCATACATGGTAAACCGTGCGAGCATGACAGGAACTGGTCAACTGCCGAAATTTGAAGAGGATGCTTTCTTAATCGAAGCAGAAGATTATTTCCTTATTCCAACAGCGGAAGTACCAGTAACCAACTATCACCGCGAAGACATTTTAAAAGCAGAAGATTTACCAAGAAAATATACAGCATTTAGCGCATGTTTCCGTTCTGAAGCGGGATCTGCTGGTCGTGATACGCGTGGCTTAATCCGCCAACATCAATTTAATAAAGTGGAATTAGTTCAATTTGTAAAACCAGAAGATTCTTACGCGGCGCTTGAAAAATTAACTGGTAACGCAGAAGAAGTATTGCGCCGCCTAGAATTGCCATACCGCGTACTAAGCATGTGTACGGCTGATTTAGGCTTCACTGCTGCTAAAAAATATGATTTAGAAGTATGGATTCCGAGCTACAATTCTTACCGTGAGATTTCTTCTTGCAGTAATTTTGAAAGCTTCCAAGCAAGACGCGCTAACATTCGTTTCCGTCGTGAACCAGGAAGCAAACCAGAGTATGTGCACACATTAAATGGCTCTGGCCTAGCTTTAGGTCGCACAGTGGCTGCTATTTTAGAAAACTACCAAGATGCAGATGGTTCTGTACGCATTCCGAAAGTGTTGCAAGGTTATATGGGCGGCGTTGAGAAAATAGAATTACCAAAATAATATGGAAGAAGGAACTGTAATGGCGAACCTTAGCGAATTACCAAACATTGGCAAAGTACTGGAGCAGGACTTAATCAAAGCGGGAATAAACACCCCCGACGAGCTAAAAGATGTTGGAAGCAAAGAAGCCTTTTTACGCATTTGGGAAAATGATTCAAGCGTTTGTCTAAGCGAGTTATGTGCACTTGAAGGAGCCGTGCAAGGTATCAGGTGGCATGATTTAGACGAAACAAAGAAAGCAGAACTCAAAAAGTTTCATCAATCCTTATAGAAAAACCGACGATGCATTTGCGCATCGTCGGTTTTTATTTCCCGGGAAATGTTTATTTTAATTGTTGTTCTGCAAAGGAAGCGTAAAGTGGATGGGAAGCGACTAATTCGCTATGTGTACCACGTCCAGTTATTTCGCCATGTTCGATAAAGAGGATTTGGTCGGCGTTAACGATAGTGGAAAGGCGGTGAGCGATAACAAAAGTAGTTCGGCCTTCCATCAAGTTTGCTAACGCTTGTTGAACGATTTGTTCGGATTGGCTATCTAAGCTTGCTGTTGCCTCATCTAGCATAAGAATATTTGGATTGCGTAAAAATGCTCGAGCAATCGCAATTCGTTGTCTTTGCCCGCCTGAGAGCTTCACGCCACGTTCGCCGACTTCGGTTGCCATTTTGTCAGGAAGTTCGGAAATAAAGCCATCCGCATAAGCTAGTTTTGCGACATTCCATAGCTCGTCTTCGTTAATTTCACGGTCGAGGCCGTAACAAAGGTTGTCGCGAATGGTGCCAGAAAGCATGGCACTTTCCTGCGAAACGTAACCAATTTGCGAACGCCACGAATTAATCGAAATCTCGGAAAGTGGGGTATCACCAACTAAAATTTCTCCTGTTTTCGGTTGGTAGAAGCGTTCTAAAATCGCAAATAAGGTTGATTTACCACCGCCACTAGGGCCGGCGAATGCGATGACTTCACCTGGTTTTGTATCAAAAGAAACATCTTTTAGAATCGGCTCACCTTCGTTATACGAGAAGGAAATGTCCGTTGCGCGAATAGTTTTTCCGCTCACGTCGACTTTTTTTCCAGCGTCGAAATCTTCTTCTTTTTCATTCAAAATATCTGCAATTCTTTCTGTGGCGCCTTTTGCTTTTTGAAGTTGCGCGAAGAAGGTGGCAAAAGAAGTCACAGGGACGATAATTTGGAAAAGGTAAAGCAAGAATGCAATCAGCGTACCAGTAGTCATCGTTCCAGCTGAAACACGAATACCTCCGTAGCCAATGATACCAACGATAACTCCCATGACAACGAAGAAAATTAGCGGTCCAAGCACTGCGACAACTTTCGCTTCACGGATACCAAAACCAAATAAACGATTGATGCCTTGGTGACCAGCTTCTGTTTCAATTGTTTCCGCATTTGAAGCTTTCACAAGTCTAGCTTCGGAAAGGGTTTGACTAATCGAGCCAGTAAAGTCAGCTGTTTCACTTTGAAGACCCTTAGAGATTTTAAACATTTTTTGACCAAGTGGCGCAACAACTAGCGCTGTAATTGGAACGGCCACTAAAATAATAAGCGTCATTTTCCAGTCCATGAAGAACAAGATAATAATCGCACCCACAACGGAAATAATCCCAGTGACAAATTGCGGGAAGTGATCGGCAATCAGCTCTTTCACGACCACCGTGTCATTCACCATGCGGCTGACCATTTCACCCGTTTTCGTATTATCAAAGTAAGAAACTGGCAAATGAACAATTTTTCTCCATAAACGTTCGCGAATTGTCGCAACGACTTTTTGCCCCATGTAATTAAGCAAGAAAATCGAGAAACCATTCGTTATTGCTTGCAGAACAAACGCAAGGACAATTAAAGCAATCATTTTTCCATCGAGTGAAGCTATCGAAAAGCCGTCAATTAAGTTTTTCGTAAAAAGTGGCACAACAAGACCGGCAACTGTAGTTATCACACTAGCAAATAAAGCGCAGAAAATTATCCAATTCGCTGGTTTTGCGCTAATAAGTAACCTGAAAAAATTTCGCCAACTATATTTTTTCTGTTCCATTCATTTCACCCTCCCTGAGTTGATCGTCCATAAATTACTTACTTTTTAAGTATAATCATTTTAGGGAGAAATAAACCAGTCTAAAGTGGTAATTATTAAATTAATATCTAGATTTGAATATTTAATAAAAGTAACAAAAAGTTCGAATTTATGTCGAAAACACAACTGTAAAAGAGATAAAAATTAAGTATTTGGTGAATAGTTGTAAAATAGTTATCTTTAAAGTACTTTTAGGCTTTTCAGGTATTGCTATGAATGGAATTTTGGATGTAGCCTTTGTGATATAATTACGTTGAGTTTTTTCAATATAATATAGCAAAGGAGAGAATATGCTATTCTTAAAAGAGCTTGAATCCAATCTAACGGTTAGCAAATTAATGGAGTTGTGCTTTGAACATCCAAATTACAAAGACTACTGCTCGGTTATCAGCACCAAGAAGGGTGAGGTTCTAGAAAGTTTAAGTCCAGCTGGAACAAAAGTTTATTTTGTTCTAAGTGGCATATACGGGATGATTGTAGAGAAAGATGCAGAAATGGAAGAAGAAAGCTGTAAAGAATGCATTGTTCGTTTCTTACAAAAAGGAGATAGTTTTGGACTATATCATCTGTTTTATGATGAATGGAGCCCACACGTTTCGATGCAAAGCTTAGGTCACGGGGAAGTTATGGAAGTAGATAGCAATTTCTTGTTTTCTATTTTCGATAAAAAGGATGAGAATAACTTTTTTATGATTAAAGTGATGGCAGAAGAATTACGCGAAGCACACGCATTTGCAAAACTAAGCTTCTTAAAGAAGGAAGAACGAATCCGCAAAGCCATTCTCAAATGCGCTCAAACTTTAGGGACGTTTTCTGATAACGGGATATTGCTACCAAGAGAAATTACGCAAGAAGTACTTGCAAGATACACCAACACATCACGCGAATACGTGGCTCACACAGTCATGCGTTTAATTAAAGAGGATATAATTAGAAATAGACCAAAACCTCTACTAGTGATGGACAAAACTCGTTTATAAGTTTGTTTCACGTGAAACTTTTTGGAATGCTAAGTGGCATTCTTTTTTTTATGCCGAAAAAGCACATCGAAAGCATTATTTAAACTTTTGCGTTATAATGGCTCTGTAATTGAAAGCGCTTGATAGAAAAGGAGGATGTTTTAATGAGATTTTTTATCGATACAGCGAACGTAGAAGAAATCAAAAAGGCTAACAGAATGGGGTTCATTGCTGGAGTTACGACAAATCCATCACTTGTTGCCAAAGAAGGTCGCGATTTTAATGAGGTCATTCAAGAAATCACATCCATTGTTGACGGACCAATTAGCGGCGAAGTAGTAAGTTTAGAAGCGGATGAAATGGTTGCAGAAGGTCGGGTTATTGCGAAAATCCATCCGAATATGGTTGTGAAAATACCGATGACTGGCGAAGGTTTGGCGGCTGTGAAAGTGTTGACGGAAGAGGGAATAAAAACCAATGTGACGCTTGTTTTTTCTGCCACACAAGCATTACTTGCTGCTCGAGCAGGAGCAACATATGTATCGCCATTCTTAGGACGATTAGATGATATTGGTGACGATGGTTTAGTGCTTATTCGGGACATTGCGGAAATTTTTGAAATTCATGGTATCCCAACAGAAATTATTTCAGCAAGTGTGCGGCATCCAATCCACGTAATCGAATGTGCCAAAGCAGGTGCGGATATTGCGACGGTGCCATTCAAAGTGTTTGAACAAATGCTTAAACATCCTTTGACTGACAGCGGGATTGATAAATTCCTTGCCGACTGGGAAGCAGCTAAAAAATAACGAGGTAGGTTTCTAACTATGAATCGAACTTTTGTCGTGAAAAAGGAACATAGAAGCAAATATCCGAATCCACTTTTTGTTAATAAAAATGAGTCTATTTGGGTGTTTGAAGAAGATAAGGAATATCCGGGTTGGATTTTTTGCAAAGTGAAGTCATCTGGAAAAGAAGGATGGGTTCCGAAACAAATTATTCAATTGGGAAGCGATCCGAAAAGTGGAACTGTGACAGAGGATTACTCTGCGCGTGAACTTAACGTAAAGCCAGGCGATAAATTAGAAAGCAATCGCGAGCTTAATGGTTGGGTTTGGTGCGTGACAGAAGATAATGAAGCTGGCTGGGTTCCACGAGAAAATTTAGAGATGTAAAATGTTTCACGTGGAACATTTTATGTAAATATAGCAAAAAAGCGAAGGGTTTAGTTTTACTTTCGCTTTTTTTGTGGAATAATTAAGGATAACGATAGAAGAATCTAGGTGGATTTATGGAAAATTGGAAGAAAAATTTGTATGTCGTCTGGGTAGGCTGTTTTCTGACCGGGACCGGATTGAATTTAATCATGCCATTTTTACCATTATATATTGAAGAATTAGGCGTACATAATCCGGATCAAGTAAGTATGTGGTCAGGGATTGCGCTCAGCTCGACCTTTTTAGTATCTGCTATTATGTCGCCAATCTGGGGCAAACTAGCAGACCAAAAAGGACGTAGAATTATGCTTCTGCGCGCTGCTTTAGGAATGGCGATTGCGATGATTTTGATGGGACTAGTAAGCAATGTGTATCAATTTGTTGGTTTACGCTTATTGATGGGTGTTTTCTCAGGATATATTTCGACGGCAAATGCGCTTGTTGCCACACAAGTTCCTCGTCATCGCAGTGGCTGGGCTCTTGGTGCGCTATCAACGGCGGCGGTATCAGGCGTATTAATCGGCCCACTAATTGGTGGGGCTTTATCGGACGCATTTGGGGTTAGACCAGTGTTTTATATTACTGGCGCGCTCCTTTTAGGTAGTTTTTTCCTAACGCTTTTCTTTGTAAAAGAGAAATTCACACCGGTAGAGAAGAAGGAAATGCGGTCAGGGAAAGAGGTTTTCTTGGCACTTAAAAATCCTGGCTTAATTATTTCGCTGTTCATTACGACGATGATGATTCAAATCGCGTCCAACTCAGTGAACCCAATTTTGACATTATACGTACGGGATTTAGCGGGAAATGCGCAGAACATTGCTTTTATTAGTGGGATGATTGCTTCGGTTCCCGGGGTCGCAGCGCTCATTGCGGCACCGCGACTTGGCAGATGGGGTGACCGAATTGGCTCGGAGCGAATCTTATTAGGCGCACTCATCGGATCAATGCTACTCCAAATACCAATGGCCTTCGCGCAGAACCCACTGCAACTCGGCATTTTGCGTTTCTTACTAGGACTTACAGACGGCGCCTTACTCCCAGCAGTTCAATCGCTACTTACGAAAAATACGCCGCGCGAGGTGTCCGGTCGAATTTTTGGGTATAATCAATCGTTTCAATATATCGGGAATGTTATCGGACCGCTTGTTGGATCAAGTGTAGCGGCTCATTTTGGTTACGGGGATGTCTTCCTTGTAGTTGCTGGTTTTATTTTTATCAATGTACTAATTAGTTTTTATTTCAACCGAAAAATGCATAGAGAGAAGGGAAATCATGCCAACTGATCTAATAAAATTACCAGGAATAGGTAAAAAAATGGTACTGATGTTAAACGAAATCGGGATTGAAGAGATTGCGGATTTAAAAGGAAAGAATCCACTCGAATTATATGAAGATACTTGCGATAAGCGCGGTGAGCGAATGGATCCTTGTGTGCTATATACGTATCGTTGTGCGGTTTATACGGCGGAAACCAAGGAAGACGAGCAAGAAGCTGAGTTGCGAAAATGGTGGAGTTGGAAAGATAAACAACATACAAATGAAAGGAATTGAAAGAATGAATAATTTGAATGAAGCGATTAAGCAAGCGGAACATATTGTTTTTCTGACTGGGGCTGGCGTTTCTGTAGCTTCAGGAATTCCGGACTATCGGTCAAAAAACGGCTTATATGCGGGGATGAATAGCCCTGAGTATATGCTGAGCCATACTTGCCTTGTGCGCGAACCCGAGAAATTTTATCAATTTGTTACGGAAAATATGTATTATCCGGATGCTATGCCTAATGCAATCCATACGAAAATGGCTGAACTTGAGGCGGCAAAGAACGTTACAATCATTACGCAAAATATTGATGGTCTCCATGAAAAAGCGGGTTCCAAAAAAGTAGTGAATTTCCACGGGAGTTTATATCAGTGCTATTGCCAAAAATGCGGCATGAGCGTTGCAGCGGAAGATTATTTGAAATCGGATATTCATGCAAATTGCGGTGGAGTCATTCGGCCGGATGTGGTGCTTTACGAAGAAGCAATTCCAGAAGATGCGATAGATCAGTCACTCACAGCTATTAGGCAAGCAGATTTGATTGTAATTGTGGGGACTTCTTTCCGAGTGAGCCCATTTTGCAATTTAACCGATTATCGAAATAA
Organism: Listeria swaminathanii; assembly: GCF_014229645.1. Lineage (GTDB taxonomy): Bacteria > Bacillota > Bacilli > Lactobacillales > Listeriaceae > Listeria > Listeria swaminathanii. The sequence goes on from NZ_JAATOD010000005.1 coordinate 18,502, forward strand.
AAAAGCACGAATTTTTGCTGTGAATAAAGAGCGAATTTCACTTCCGTATCCGTTTGAAATGATGGAAAATGACGCGGTGAAAGTTTTTGCGGAAATGTGAAACCTTGCAGTAATGGGGGCGGCGTGATAAAATTTTCTTAACCGGCAAGTGTCCGGAATATTTAGAGGAAATGATTATTCGTTTTCTCGATGAAAATAAGGAGTGGAGAGTTCCATATGAACCCTGACCCCGAGAGTCAGCAGATTATCTTGCAGTTAATTCTTATTGTTGTGTTGACCATGCTCAACGCATTCTTTGCCTCAGCAGAGATGGCCCTTGTATCACTGAACAAAAACCGCGTGAAAAGCCAAGCAGAAACAGGCGATAAAAAAGCCGTTATGCTCGCTAAACTCGTGGATGATCCAAGTAAATTTCTTGCTACAATCCAAGTTGGTATTACGCTTGCTGGGTTCTTCTCCAGTGCGTCAGCCGCGACTAGCATTGCGACTAGACTTGAATCGGTTTTTGGTGGAAGTAGTTTTGCGAAAGAGTTATCCATTATTGTCGTAACGATTGTGTTGTCTTACATCACATTAGTTTTCGGCGAGCTTTATCCAAAACGTTTAGCACTCCAAAAATCAGAAAAAATTGCACGTGTTTCTGTACGACCAATTATGGCAGTTGGCGTTGTGCTTCGTCCGTTCGTAAAATTCTTATCTTTTTCAACAGACATTCTGGTCAAATTAACGAGAATGGAGAAAAATACCGATAATGAAAAAATGACACGGGAAGAAATGCAGCTACTAATTGAAACCGGTCGACGTGACGGTGTAATTGAGGTAGAAGAATTACAAATGCTTCGTGGTGTATTTGAAATGGACAATAAATATGCGCGTGAAGTAATGGTGCCACGAACAGATGCGTTTATGGTTGATGCCGAAACAGAATCGGAAGCGCTTTGTGACGCATTATTAAATGAGAATTTTTCAAGAGTTCCCGTCTATACTGGCGATCAGGACTCTGTGCTGGGTATTCTGCATATGAAAGATTTCTTTGCGGAAGCGAGAAAGTCAGGTTTTGAAAACATCCATGTGAAGTCGCTCGTTAAAGATGCGTATTTTGCACAAGAGACGATGTTTATTGATGACCTACTGAAAAATATGCAAAGAACAAGAAACCAAATGGCGATTTTAATGGATGAATATGGTGGCGTTGCAGGTATTGTCACTGTAGAAGATTTATTAGAAGAAATTGTTGGTGAAATTGACGATGAAAATGATGTGTTTTCGGATGAAGTAAAGAAAATCGATGATAATACATTTATTGTTGAAGGCCGCATGCCGCTTGATGATTTTAATAAAATGTTTCACGTGGAACTTCCATCACGTGGGGTAGATACTGTAGCTGGGTTTGTGCTTACCTTAACTGGAACAATTCCAGAAGAAGATGATGAAGTCGTGGTAGAATATGGCGTGCTTCGATTCACAGTAGAAGAAATGAATGATGCCAGATTGGTTTCTGTGCGTGTGGAGAAAGATATTCAAACACGCGAATTGGAGCAGATGGCTTAAAGATAAAATAAAAGTGCGGTGGGAGAAATCTATCCGCACTTTTTTCTTAGGAATGAGGTTTTTAAAATGCCAAATATTAAAGAAATAGCCAAATTAGCAGGAGTTTCAGTGACGACAGTGTCGCGTGTGCTTAATAATCATCCATATGTTGCGGAGGAAAAAAGAGCCCGTGTGCAAGCTGTTATCGATGAATTAGACTATTCTCCTAACCGTAACGCCATGGATTTAGCACGTGGTAAAACAAATACGGTTGGCGTGATTATACCTTATAATGATCATCCGTGGTTTGACAAAATTGTGAATGGTATTTTGGAAGCAGCTTTTAAAAACCGTTATTCGGTGACACTTTTTCCAACAGGATATGATCCGAAAGAAGAAGAAAAGTACTTGATGCGCCTCAAAACGAAGCAGGTGGATGGCTTGATTATTACTTCGCGTGCTAATAATTGGGATGTGATTTTACCGTATTTGGCGTATGGACCAATTATTGCGTGTGAGTATGTGGAATCTAAAGAGATATCGTGTTCTTATATTGACCGCGTGAAGGCGTACCGGGCTGGATTTCAATTTTTGCAAGAAGAAGGTTATAAAAAAGTGGCGTTCACAGCTGGGCGGGCATCGCGTGAAAGTACGAGTACATATGGGAAAATTAATGCCTATGAGCAGGTGTTTGGCCCGGTTGGCGAAAATCGTTTTTTAAGTGAATGTTATACGCTGGAAGATGGTTTGAAGGCCGGTGAATATTTTTTTGCGGATGGAAAAGATTGGCCTGATGCGATTTATGCAAATGGGGACGAGGTTGCGGCGGGCGTTATGTATCACGTCAAAAAGCTCGGTTTGCGCGTGCCGGAAGATGTTGCTATTTTAGGACAAGAAAATCTCCCAATTGGTAAGGCGCTAGAGATCACGACGCTCGATCATCACCTGAAAAAATTGGGAGAAAATGCTTTTACTATTTTCGAACAAGGTAAATTACAAAGAATTAAAGTGGAACATGAGTTGATTAAAAGAAAAACAGTTTGAAAAACTAGTTACCTACTAAAGTTAGTTTAGCGATGTTTTCTGCGGTGCGTTCGAGATTTTTCGTCGTATTTTCGAAAAGGGTAGGTAAATCAGTTATTTCCGGGATGTTGGGAAAGAAAGCATCGATGCCGTGTTGTTGAGCGACGTCGGTTTCGAGCGCAAGGCTGCCGACGATTGCTAGTACGAAGCAGCCTTGTTTTTTTGCTTCTTGCGCGATTTGAACGGGGATTTTGCCCATCATAGATTGCTTGTCCATTCGTCCTTCGCCAACAATGACGATATCGGCGCCTTTCATTTTATCTTTCATATTAGAAAGTTCCATAACAAGAGCTGAACCGCTTAACACGTCTGCGTTTAGGAAAGTCATTAATCCAGCAGCGATACCACCAGCGGCCCCAGCTCCTTTTTTTGTAGTGATTTTTTGAGAAGAAATTTGATCTAGCTGGGCTCCGTAATTCTGCATGGCGTTTTCTAGTTGAACGAGCATAGCGGGTGTGGCGCCTTTTTGAGCACCGAAGACAAATGTTGCGCCATTTTCGCCGAGAAGTGGGTTCGTTACATCGCAAGCTATTTGGAATTGGATGTTTTTAAGCATTGGGTGAAGGTTGCTAGCATCAATGGAGGCTAACTCTTGCAAATGAACACCACCGGGCGGGATAGGTTGTTTGTTTTTATCTAAAAGTGCCACGCCTAATGCTTGGAGTAAGCCTGCGCCGCCATCGTTTGTGCCACTTCCGCCGAGTCCGATAATGATTTTTTGGACATTGTGTTGAAGTGCCGCCAAAATTAATTCACCAACGCCAGTAGATGTTGCCAAGGCTGGATTACGTTCTGCTACTGGGACTAAATCCAAGCCAATCGTGTTGGCAGACTCAATAATGGCGGTTTTTTGACTGACATGAATACCATAAGATGCCGTTATTTTGTGGCCATTAAGGCTGGTTACTTCTGCTTGGAACAATTCCACATCAGCGGACTGACTTAAAACAGTAAGAAAACCTTCACCCCCGTCAGAAACAGGGGCAAGGCTAATTTGATCGGCTGGACGCACTTTCTTCCAGCCTTTTTGTATGGCATTTGCTACCTCAACTGCAGTAGCGCTCTCTTTGAATGAATCGGGTGCGATGACAATTTTCATTGGCGGTCCTTCTTAATCCAGACAACTTCATACGCAGTTAATTCAAGCTCACTCGTAACGGGTTGATTGGTTAATAAATTCGTTCCGGAGAAAGTTAGGTTTTTGCTGATATTTTGAGAAGTGACATTGATAATCCCGTAAATACATTCTGTCTCAGATACTCGTTTTATCGCAAAAACATCGGATCCTAAGTCTAAAATTTCTTGAGTTGCAAATGGTGAAAAGGCAGTGTGATTCCGTCTGATTTGTACTAATTTTTTCAAGGATGTAAAAATCGTTTGGCGATAAGAGTCTGATTCAAGTTCACGCGCTAGTTGGTTTTTCTCCAGTTTTTCGCGGTTGATTCGGCGTTTAATGCCAGATTCTTCGTAACCAATCAGGTCATTTTTAGAGCCTAATAGTGAATGATAATAAATCGCTGGGACGCCTTGAAGTGTGAGTAAAATACTGTGAGCAGCGATAATTTTTTTCGTTACGAGTTCTTCGGTTGTGTCTTCCTCAAGGTTTTGCAGGGCTTCACCGTAGTTAATATTAAGCTCATATACGGACTGCGTGCCATCTGCATTATCTTTGTAGGAAACTTGCCCGCCGTTTTGAACCGCTTTTTGGACAAGAGAATTGATTTCTTCGTCGGAAAGGATTCCAGTCGCTGGGCGCATACCAATGCCATCGTGACTTGCTAGGAAGTTAAAATAAGTCGCTGTGCTAGAAACTTGGGAAATGGATTTTGCCCACGTCGAAAGTTTGGTTGCATCATGACAAGTAAACGTATGAAGTACAAGTGGCGGAAGCGGGAACTGATAAACCATATTCGCTTCATTTTCCCCGTCGCCAAAATAGCTAATATTTTCTTCATGAGGGACATTGGTTTCTGTGATAATTTGCAGATTTGGATATAGTTCATCAATCAATAGACGCCAAAGTGAAATGATTTCATGGGTTTCGGGCAGGTGCATGCAAGTAGTGCCAGATGTTTTCCACAAAAATCCAATCGCATCAAGACGAATGCTTGTGGCCTGTTTGGATGCATAGAAAAGCAGTACATCTGTTAAGGCGACGAGGCAATCGATATTACGAACGTTTAAATCTAACTGATCTTCGCTAAAAGTAGTCCAAAGCTCTTTGTCGTTTTCGTATGTGTGAAACAGCGGAGAAGTCCGCGGACGAGTCACATTTTTATAATCAAATTGGCTATCTTTTTCAATGAAAAATTGATTGTATGGCGCTTCATTGTTAGCGAATCGTTTGAACCAATCACTTGATTTGGACATGTGATTGGCTACGAAATCAAGCATCACCCGGAAGTTCTCGGACATTTTTTGAACGTCATCCCAGTCGCCAAGCTGTTCGTCAATTTGCTTATAATCGGTTACAGAAAAGCCGTCATCTGACGTACTCGGGAAAATTGGCAGCAAGTGGACGTCTGTTATAACATCTTGCGCGTATTCTTGGAGGAACTCATTTAATGTTTGTAACGGATGCTTGTTTTTTTCGAAAATGCTGTCGCCATAGGCAATAAGATAGACGTTTTTTTCGGAAATAGTATCAATGGGACCACGCGAGTTATTGGAATAGCTTTCGGCACATGCGAGCAATTTTTCCAAGTAGGCGGGCTGGTAAGCAGCTTGATAAATTTTTCTTAGTTTTACTTCTATTTGATTAACCAGTTCGGATTGCATATTATTCTCCTTCCACCAAAATAGTTACAAATCCTTTTTTAGGAATACAGATAGTATTTTCTTTTAGTTCTGAGATTTTTTCTTCAGCTAGCGAAACTTCGAAGCTTGAAGCGGTAGTTGTCCAGCGAACCGTTTCTTCCGTATCAGCTGGGTTAAACAGGCGGATAATTGTGCCTGTGCCATCCCATGATTTTTTGCAAGTGCTCATAAATACATTCGGATTATCTATTTCAAAGATAGAATTTTGAGCTGGCAAACGGTCGATTGGATAATCTACTTCAAAACGTTCTAGGCGCTCTTCAAACGTGTTTAGGTTTTGCAGGTGATAGGTTTCTGTATGTCCTTCGAAAATGTTTGCTTGTGTGAATAGCTTTTGGTCATTTAATTGCTCGGCTTGCACATAGATAGCATATTCGAAAATCATTTCTTCGAGCATTTGTCCATCTGGTGTAGGAACGACTTTGTTATTAATACCAGAAGCACGACCTGGGCGCCACATTAGATCATCTTTTCCAAGCAAACCATTACTTCTGAAAAGCGTCAAAGCGATTTCAGCGGTTTTCGGTAAGATTTCATATTCTTTAATACCGCCAACTAACAAAGCAAGTGTTGCGTCTTCTTCGGAAACAGCGACAATATTTTCAACTGGGAAAATCGGCACAGGAGCTTCAACGAATTTTTCCTCACGCCAGTTTGCTAGGTAAGGGTTTGTGACGCTGCGTTTCATAAGGCTATAACCTTGGTCTGCGTAAGAAAACTTAGGCTCAGCGACATTTGTTTTAATCAGGGCTCTAATGCGGTGATCTTTTACTTTATTGTCAATTGTATGACGCACGCGAACAAATTCTTCGCCATCAAAAAGTTCAATTTCTGTTAAAATTTCAACTGTTTCTGTATTTGTTTTTTGCGCACGGGCTTCTAAATCTTTTGGAACTAAAGCAGTATGTTTTAACATCATTTTGCTATATAGATGATTTTTTTCAACGGTTAGTAATTCGCTTGTTTCGATATAAATAGCTTTGTCGCCTTTAAGTGGAGAGAAGTCAAAAGAGTCCCCGGCATCAGCCACATTTTCGAAGCGAATGAGGTCATTTATAATGCTTTGTTGTTCTTTATTTAAAAGATTGATTTTCCCGTTTTCGAATTGAACAATGATTTTTTCATTTTCAATGGTTTGTTTCGAAGTGCTGATTAATTGGTCCATCTCTGTAGTGACTGGTTTCACTTGCAATGTTGTGTAACCAAGTGCAGGGATTAGGCCGCTTTTTAGGTAGATTTCTGTACGATAATAATCAGGAACAGCGACTTCTTTTTCGCCTTTTGCTGTTACGATAACTTTCCGTCCACCGTCTAGTTTCTCTTGGTGAACTACGCTGAAAGTAACTTCCGCGTCACCGGAGAACAGTTGGAATGATTTTTCAGGCGTGAATAATGTTAGTTTTGCAGTTCTTTCTTCTGGCACGGGATTAGTATTGAATAGTAGCGCAATGTTTTCATCGCCCATTTCCTGACTAACGGCTTTCGTGATTTGTTTTTTCAAAAGGTTAATCAAGCCATCTGTCATTCGAAGTGCGCTTGTCAGCCGAACGACGATATCGTGGTTCGCGTCATCTGAATTCGAAGCACCAATTCCGTTATGAGCATGGCTATCAAATAATTTTTTCCAAATGATATCTAACCAAGGTTTTGGATATTTGATTCCGAATTTGTTTGCCATTGTTGCAAGTGGTTCTAAAATGTTTACTAATCTATTTTCTACTAAGTAATTAAGGCGTTTAATATCATAGCGTTCTGAGCGGCATGTGTGATGGATGCGCGATTTTTGGCAAGCAAGTAGTTCGCCAGTTATTTCGTTCGGGAAAGTAGAAGTCCAAGCATCATTCATAAATGCTTCGTAATCGGACAAAATGAAGGTATATCCTAAGTCCATCTCGTTTAATTCCGCCACAATTTCTGGGAAGTTTTCGCGCACGAGTACTTGGTCACCGCCTGCTGGTAAAAGAAGGACATCTGTATGTGTGTTCATTTCAGCAAGTCGATCTAAAATAGGCAGAAGACGCGTTTCTACATAACTTTTTTCACTGCTTAAAAATTTACCGGGTCCATAACCGAAGAAAATATTGTTGGTTGGGATGGACTTGTTATCCGGAGAAGTCCAGTGGAAGTTAAGATCGTCTTGAATTTGATCGTTATAAACACCACGTTGGAAAATGCTATGCTCCATGTTAAATGATTTATAAATGGCTGGCAGATAAGCATGTTGGCCAAAAATATCCGGGGAATAGCCAATGCTCATACTATGACCAAATTCTTCCCCCATTTTATAACCATAAAGTAAGTTGCGGATAACAGCTTCTGTTTTAACTAACAGGCTATCGGTTTGCGTATACCAAGGGCCGACAAACAGACGACGATCTTGGATAAGTTTTTGAACGCGCGCTTTATTTTCAGGACGAATGTCTAAATAACGCTCAATAACAGACATTTGGCCATCGAAAGAATAACTAGCAAAAGAATCTTTTGTTTCTAACACATTTAAAAGATAGTCTAAATTCTCAATTAATAAGATATTGGAATCTTCCATGGTGAAATACCATTCGTGATCCCAGTGGGAATGTGCAACAACATGTACAATTTTATTTTTTTTCATTTTAAAAACCTCTCAAATCAAGTGACAGGTACTAACGAGAGTACCTGTCAGCTTATTTATTTATTTGATTTTATTTTCTTTACGTTTGATTAAGCCGTAGCGTACGAAGATATTCGCGAACGTAATAAAGGCGATACCTACTATCAAACCAATCGCATAGGCCCAGAAATTTTCAACGAGCGGCCAGCCCCAAATTGCTGGAAGTGGAAGCCATTGTACAGCACCAAGTAAAACTGCAGTGACCGCACCAAGAGAAGCACCAATCATATTAATTGGAATCGTGATAAGCGGATTTTGTAACATAAATGGAATCGCGCCCTCTCCTATGGCTATAAACCCTAGGAAAATAGAGGTTGTACCGGCAACACGTAAGTTGTCATCAAAAACACGACGTTTAACAATATACTTATCTAATACAGTCGCAAGCCCCAGTCCGATTGGCGGGATAACGATTGCTAAAACGCGGGCAGTTAGCGGGAAAATTCCGTCTGCTGCAAGCCCAATTGCGATAGCACCAGCTGCTTTATTGACTGGTCCACCTAAGTCAAACGCGGTCAAACAAGCAATAATAGTTGAAAGTAGTACAGCACTTGCATCTTGATTTTGAATAATTAGTTCTTGTAACCATGCGTTTAGCCCGCCGAAAACTGGGTCGACCACATAGTAGTTGACGAAGAACAAGACTAAAACAGTAATCCCTGGAATCAGGAACATTGGTTTCATAGCTTGTAAATTTTTGTGTAATTTAATTTTTTCGTTTAAGAATTTAGCAACAAATCCGGCAATGATACCTAAAATTAGGACACCGAAGAATCCGGATGGTATACCGCCATCTACGCCCCAGAAGGTGTAATGAAGTCCTGCTGCGAAAGCACCACCGATAAACCCAGGAGCAAGTCCCGGACGGTCAGCAATCGAGTAAGCAAGGAAGGCACCGAATACAGGGTACATGAATTTCATAATCATATTTCCGTATAAACCGAGATAATGGAAAATAACGATAAGCTGATTAGCATTTGTTGCATACTCTGGATTACCAATAACTTTTTCAAGACCAAAGGCAGTTGCACCAAGTTGGCCAATACCAATCATTAAACCACCTGCGACAATAACAGGTAACATATAAGAAATACCAGTTAAAATACCACGATAAATTTGGGAGAAAATACTGCTCTTATTATTATCAAATTGTTGTTCCGTACCATCTGTATCAGCTTTCACGTAACCATCAGGCTTGCTTAATACAGTTTCAATCATTTCTTTACCACTACGAAGCGGCTCAGCGACACGTCTTTGGATAAAAGGCATTCCGGCAAAACGTTCTTTATCTTTTGCAGTGATATCAGTAGCGAAAATAACAGCTTCTGCGCCTTTAAGAATTTCAGGGGTAATGCGGTCTTCAATACCATTAGCACCTTGTTTTTCAACAATAACTTCAATGCCAAGCTCTTTACCAGCAAGTTCAAGGGCTTCCGCTGCCATATACGTATGGGCGATACCCGCTGCACATGCTGTGATAGCCACGATTTTTCGGTTGTAATCTACTTTTTCATCTTGTTGTTGTTCAGAATCAAGTACGTTCATAAATTCGTTTACTGTCGGAGCGGTAGAGATGCTCTCGATAAAAGTGGGATCGAGTAAACGCTTACTTAATGCCGCTAAAAGTTCTAAGTGAGTTGATCCGGCTTCGTTTTCTGGAATAGCTAATAAAAAGATATATTTTACTTCATTCGTTGGATCAATACTGCCCCAAGAATTAATTGGTTGATTGATACGAGCAAATGCAAAAGCAGCTTTTTTAACAGCCTTAGATTTACCATGTGGAATAGCAAAACCTTTCTCTAAACCAGTTTCAGAAATCTTTTCGCGTTCTAAGACAGCTTTTTTAAATTCATTTTTATCTGATAAAACTCCTTGATTGTGTAAAGCATCAATTAATCCATCAAATACTTCTTCTTTAGTGCGCCAATCTTTATCTAAAAAGATGAGTGGCTCCGATGTAATATTGCTTAATTTCAATGCTATCAGCTCCTTTATTAACAGTCTTTTCCCTAGGTTACTTTAGTTATACCATAATATTTTTTTGAAAAAGTACGAAAATCGTACAATTGTACGCAGTGTTGTTCATTCGCTTTTATTTCATGTATACTAAAATTAATTCGGATATCCATGGAGGTATTATTATGTCAGCCACTTCACTTTATCGTTTGTTTGCGCCTCAAATTGAATTTTTAAGTCCTGCTGAAAAGCAAGTTTTCTTCTATATTGATAATCATATTTCTACACTTGAAAAAATGTCACTCACATCTTTAGCGGAATCGACCAACGTTAGTACTACGACCGTTATTAGAATGTGTCATAAATTAAAACTTTCCGGTTTCTCTGAGCTCAAATTCTTACTTCATTCGGACAAAACAGAAGCCAAACCCCTTTCCAAAGACTATTCGTCCACATTTTTAGAAACCATTCGATTAGGAATTGAGCAACTTCCGAAGAAAGAAATTGAACAAGTAGCTACGAGAATTGCGTATGCTCCTAAAATCTATATTGCTTGCCTTGGTATGACAAAAACATTAGGCGAGTATTTTTCAAAGAGTCTAGTTACATCGAAGAAGAATGTTGTCTTTACTTACGATTCTTTTATTATTGATGTGTTGCCGCAAATTGTTGAGAGAGATGACCTGATTATTATTATTTCAGAAAGCGGAGGCACGGAAAATACGCTGTCACTCGCCGAACATTTGAAATATAATTTGTCGAATGTCATTGCTATTGTAAACAACCCTAATGCGCAAATTTCCCAATATGTTGAGACGATTATCTACGCTTCCAGTGAGGTATTTGATGAAGATTTATTTAAGCATCATCATGCGCCACTTTTAATTGTAATTGACTTGATTTTAAATGTTTTTGAACAGCAAAAAAAACTTATTTAAAAATATTTTCATGATATTGCTTGACATGAAACCCATTTCATCATTTAAAACTAATATATAAGGTGATGAAGGAGGCGGATGATATGAAATTAGATGGAGTATGTAAGGTTAGTTCAACCCTTGGAATGGAATATCAATTCGGAGAGTTTTATATTGATAGAGACTACCTTGTTTTTGACCAAAACTTCAGCCTAGGTATGAAAAAACGACAAACATTTCCAGTTGCCAAACTAGAAAAGATGGCACTAGTACGTGAAAAAGAGGAACTTCTGCTGACATTTAGCTGCGATAATATTGAATTTGAACTAAATGAGAATTCTCATGCCAATTTGCGTGAATTTCGAGATTTGCTTCAAAATAAAGGCACAAACGCCGCGGATATTCAAAAAGCAGAAAAAGCGAGATATACAACACATCATTATCACAACTTCGCCAAATCTTGAAGGAGGAATTTGCAATGTATAAAGCAATAATTTTTGACGTAGATGGAACTATTCTAGACACGGAAAGAGCTGTTTTACATTCTCTTCAAGCAGTTTTGGCCGAGGAAGGATTAAGTTATGAGCTAGATGAATTGCGATTTGTACTTGGAATCACAGGAGCGGCTGCGGTTGAACAGTTAAACATTTTAGATGAAGAAAAAGTATTAGATAAATGGATTGAACGAGAGGCGTCATTTATTGAAGAAGTAGAGGTTTTTGATGGGATTCACGAGGTGTTGCATGCCATTCCAGAAAGCGGCGTGGTTACTTCTAAAAATGCGTTAGAAATGGAAAAAGGTTTTTATCCGTTTGATATCCAGGATCATTTTCAAGCAATTGTTTGCGCGAGTGATACGGAAAACCATAAACCCCACCCAGCTCCACTTTTGAAAGGGTTGGAAATTCTTGGCAGAGAGCCGCATGAGGTGCTTTATGTTGGGGATTCTTCTTATGATATGAAATGTGCCCATGCCGCCGGAGCTCATTTTGGCTTAGCGCTTTGGGGTGCAAAAACGACAGATGGCTTTGAAAAGGCAGAACTTGTTTTCGAAAAACCAGCAGATATTTTGGCTTATGTGAGTAAATAATAAAAACCCGCCAACCTTGGATGAAGGTGAGCGGGTTTTTTCGTTATAATTTGTTATAGTGTTCGTCGGAAACTGGTTCTAGCCAAGTCGTTCCATCTAATTCCACATTTGTGGAAATGGCTAAATGAACAAACCAGCTATCTTTTGTAGCGCCGTGCCAATGTTTTACGTCTTTAGGAATAGTCACGACATCACCCTCTTTTAGTAGCTGGGCTGGTTTTCCTTCTTCTTGGTAGTAGCCGGTTCCGCCGGTGACAAGCAGGATTTGCCCGCCATCATGTTTATGCCAATTATTTCGAGCTCCCGGTTCAAAAGTAACATTCCCAATCGGACAATTATAAATAGTGTCTTCTGGAACAAGCATTTTTAAATAAGCATTTCCAATAAAGTAGTCATTTGTAATCAGCTCACCTTTATCAAAAATAACGCTATTTTCTAGTGTGGCCATTTTCAATTACTCCTTTCGATATTAAAAATCTTTTAGTTTCTTTTGTGCTGGAATGAGATGAGTATCGTAATTATCGATTTTGAAGTCGAGACGATCAAGCGCATCTTGCATGACGTCAATACGATTTTTCAGGTCAATGCGCTGTTCTTTAAGTAATTCGACGCGGGCTTCTAAAGTATGCTCGCCTTCTCGGAAAAGTGCTAAGTAATCAATCAAGGCTTCAATGGATAAACCAGCACGGCGCATTTGGCGGCTAAACTGAATCCAGCGTAAATCTTCTGCGCCGAATTTACGGACGCCATTTTCATTACGATGGACGGGTGGAATTAAGCCAATTCGTTCATAATAGCGAATTGTATCAGCAGAAACTCCACTTTTCTCGCTGGCCTCTTTTATGCTCATTGTCAGTTCTTCAGAAGCATCTACAGCAAAAAGAACTGTTTGGTTTTTAGACATAGCCATTCTCCTTTACTTATTTGATATATTCATTGTATTCCTTGGAGTTAACTTTAAGTCAAGCGAAAACACCAACCATGCTCGAATTCTATTGATGATTGGTGTTTTTTGTATGAGATTGTAGCGTTGCAAGATAAGCTAACAAGAGCCCGTCCATTTTGCGGAGGGAGAGGTTTGTTTGCTCGTGGAATTTATCCAAACGATATTGGATTGTGTTCCGGTGCATAAAAAGTTCTTTCGCAGTGAGGCTGATGTTGCCTTGGTTTTTAAATAACGTATGAATCAGCGGGATCCAAGTGTCATCTTGATGGAAAAGATTGTTGAGCTCACTAGTAATTAAGCTTTCCTTCATTCGAAGCGCGATGACTTTTAAACTTTCGGATGCAACCGTTTGAACAATTTCGCGATTATTGTAATTGAAAATCGTCCGCTCCTCTGCAAATAAGCCGCGTAATTTGGCATTTAACGGGTGGAAGAGACCCATGAAAAAAGTGGACTGAATGTAAAAATCGCTTTCAAGTGTACCAGCGACTGCAACGAGTTCTTCTTCGCCAAGCAGGGAGCCGGTGGATTTTTCAATAATAACGCCATAATTAGCCGAAAACATAATAAGTTCGGCATCTGGGCTAAAGAAACTTAGCAATGCTTTTTGCCATTCTTGTAGCATGCTTTTAGTTGTCTTAGTTTTAATATGAAACTGGGTTATGCGATAAGTATCTTTTTCGTTAGGAATGGCCATTTCTTCCTGACCAAATAATAAGTCGAACCAAAATTGAGTTGATTCTTTGGTAAAAGTTGGTAATGGTTCTGGAAATAAAGTATGTAATAATGTAGCTTCTTGTTCGGAAAGATCATTTTTAGGAATAGTAAAATAATGCGGTTCTTCGTAAAAAGAAATCGTATTCGAGCTTGCTTTTATTGGATTTTTTGAAACAACTATATTGGGATATCTATTTTTTAATATTTTAATATGCATCGTGGATAGCACCCCTTCTCTACCTTTTATTTTTACAAAAGAAAGATAGGAAGTCAAATTATTGCCCGGGAAATAAAAAGGTTGCGCAGTCAACTAAAATGTTGCTATAATATAATGGTTGACGCCGCAACTAATTATGTGGCGGATTTTTTTATGAGGAGTCGGATAAATGGCAGAGAGACACGAAAGTTTAGCGAAAGCCATCGCAATTATTCATCGTTCGGAAAGCAGTTTTAAAAATAAAAAATTACTAGAAACTGGTCTTAATATAGGTCAATTGCGTTATTTATGGACGCTTTATAAAGAAGATGGTATTTCCCAAGAATCAATGGCGAAACGCTTTATGGTCGACAAGGCGAGTGTGACGCGGCATATTAAGCGTCTGGAAGAACTTGGCATGATTCGCCGCGAAATCGATACGAAGGATAGACGTATTCAGCGGATTTTTGTGACAAAGACTGGTTTTAAGATGCGTGAATTAATTGAGGAAGTGACCGAAGAATGGTCCGCGTTTTTAACAGCTGGATTTAGTGAGAAAGAAAAAGATGACTTAATGCATTTGATAGGCCGATTGTCTGATAATGCGATTATAGCAGTTGAAGGAGGAGAAGCTGAATGAAAGAACAGAGTAAACGATTAGGTGAAGATAGCATTCCGTCACTCATGGCGCGATTGTCGATTCCGGCATTTATCGGTATGTTTGTTATGGGGATGTATAATATTGTTGATACAATTTTCGTGTCGTACGGCGTTGGGCCATCAGGGGTTGCCGCACTTTCGATTGCGTTCCCGGTCCAAATGATACTAATGGCGATGGCAGCGATGTTTGGGATTGGTGGTGCATCGATTATTTCCCGCTCGCTCGGTGCTGGAGAACAAAAAAACGCGGATAAAGTATTCCACCAAGTTATCTGGTTGGTACTTATTTCGAGCATATTTATCGCGATTATTACCTTTATTTTCTTAGATCCACTTATTACGCTTTTCGGAGCACCGGCAGATATTCATGATATCGCGAGTGATTTCTTATCGCTTATCTTACTAGGCGCTGTGTTCCAAACCTTTGCGATGGCGATGAATAATATCGTTCGCTCGGAAGGTAACGCTAAAACAGCGATGTTAACCATGATTATTTCCGCTATTTTAAATATGATTTTAAACCCGATTTTCATTATGGGATTTGGTATGGGCGTCCGCGGTTCTGCGCTTGCAACCGTCATTGCACAAGCAGTTGGCGCGATTTGGCTCTTGATTTACTTTTTATCAGGCAAAAGTACTTTATCTTTAAAAGGATTCTCATTCCGAATGGATTTCCCGCTGATTCGCCGGATTATGGCAATCGGGTTCCCGTCATTCATTATGATGTCGGCAGGAAGTATCGTAACCGTTGCGGTAAACTGGATGCTTAATATTTATGGTGGAACGATGGCGATTGCAGTTTACGGGATTGCGAACCGAATTGCGTCCTTCGTCATTATGCCAATCAATGGTGTCACACAAGGGATGCAACCAATCGTAGGCTTTAACTACGGTTCCAGACAATTCGAGCGCGTAATGAAAGCTGTCAAAGTGTCCATGATTGCTGCGACCGTAATGTCACTAGTTGCTTGGGGCTTAGTAGAAATTTTCCCGGGATTACTCGTGCGAATCTTCTCTAACGACCCAGAACTAATTGCCCAAGGAACAAACGCTGTTAGATTTATGCTATTAGCCGCACCAACTATTGGTTTCCAAATTGTCTGCGGTGGGCTATATCAAGCGCTTGGTCGAGCAAGAATTTCATTTATCATTTCGTTGATGCGCCAAATCATCTGTTTAGTACCACTTTTACTTATTTTGCCGCAATTCTTTGGCTTAAATGGTATTTGGTACGCGTTCCCGCTAGCAGATTTAGGAGCGTTCACCGTTTGTCTTGTCATTATGAGCAAAACATGGCGCCGAATTTTTAAAAATCCCGAGATAGTTTAAGCTAAATTGAATGGGGTATTTTCTAACTAGTGTCTCAAAAATAAAGGAGCGATTTGTATGGCAAAAATGTACCCGTATTTAGCTTTTGAAAATGCAAAAGAGGCTTTAGGATATTATGAAGAAGTGTTCGGAGCAACGAATATCACGAGGTTGCCAGTAACCGAAGAACAAAGCGAAATGTTCGGTCTGGCAAAAGAAAATCTGGAAAACACCACAGTTCACGGTGGATTTACAGTGCTTGGCGCGAACTTGTTTTGTTCAGATTCTTTCGGAAAAGAAGTAAAGCCATCCAACCAAATCTCCATTATGCTCGATTCTAACAGTGAGGATCCAGCGGCAGTAGCCGACGCCGATGCTTTCTTTGAGAAAGTGAGTTCATCAGGAAGAATCACCGTAACGCTGCCTTTCGCAGAGCAATTTTGGGGCGGTAAAATGGGACAATTCGTCGATGAATATGGAATTTCTTGGATGATTCATACGCAACCTTATTCTAAATTATAACAAGCAAGTGGACCAAGATATCAGCTATCTTGGTCCACTTTTTTATTTGGATTCAATTTTGTCATTAAATAATGTTCGCCGATACCAGGAATGACGAACGATTTTCCGACTTTACGATAGCCATGTTTTTCATAAAATCCAACAGCGACAATTCGCGCATTACACCAGATAAGGTCAGCATCGCGTTTCCAAATTTCCGCTTCCCCATCCGCGAGTAGCGCCGTACCTAAACCCTTCAACCGCATCCGCCGTTCAGTCGCAACCCCGCGAATACGGTACTGCGTAGGATTCGTAATAACAGCTGATTTTTCTAGATAAAAACTCGCAATCCCGAGTAAAATATCATTTTCAAAAGCGCCTAGATGAAACGTATCCTCCAAATCATCATGTAGATAAATCGCATTGCTTTCAGGTTGTTCTGGGCGAAGAACCCGGTGCCTAATATCCTGCGTATCTTTTGCCTTGATTTGCTTGATTTCCACGGCACTCACCTCCACATTATTTCTTTCTATTATAACCAATCTTCCTAAAATATCTATTCAAAAGTTAAATTTGTTTCATATGAATAACCGCGAACCAGCTCTTGACCTATCCAAGCAACCGTTTCTTGTAAAAGGTAATTTTTATTTTCAGCCGGTGTTTGCCAGTTTTGCGGAGTGACAAATGCCTGTCGTTCACTTGATGCTAAATGACGTTCGCCGGGTGCGCCAATCGAATTATCCAGCTCAACAAAAAGATAAGCCTGCCCGCCTAAAATAAAATAACCGGGAAACTGCAGATAACTTTTCGAAAGGCCAAGTCGGCTCACGGTTTTCTGAACTTCTTGATGGAAAACT
This sequence comes from Listeria swaminathanii, assembly GCF_014229645.1. Lineage (GTDB taxonomy): Bacteria > Bacillota > Bacilli > Lactobacillales > Listeriaceae > Listeria > Listeria swaminathanii. The sequence continues at coordinate 35,733 of NZ_JAATOD010000005.1, forward strand.
GGGTCGTTTAGAATATCCGCATGAACAGGAGTGAGAAGTGGCTCTGTAAGCAAAAGCCTGGCAGATGTTAGTAGCTCTTTCTTTGCGGGTTCGCGTTTTAACAAGCCTTGATAACGATTAATAAGCCACTTTTTACGAGCAATGCGAGCTTCTTCATCGATTAATTTTTGCTGATATTTAATAAGTAAATCGGGCAAACTTTCCGATGTGTTTTTGTCGAGATATTGTTTGAGTTCTTGCAAGGAAAACCCCATGTATTGAAGCGCTTGAATGAGATTGAGTTGTTCTTCTTGAGCCGTTTTATAGTAGCGATATCCGGAAGCAGGATCAGTAAAAGCAGGGACCAAAAGCCCAATTTTGTCATAATAGCGCAATCGTTGGATGGAGAGCTGGCTTATCTTTGCCATTTCCCCAATAGAAAAAAGCGTTTCCACATGTATCACCCTTTCGTCTTGACTCTATAGCTACTATACACTTTATCATAAAGGTAATTCAAAGCGAGAGGTGAAAAAAATGAAAATTATTGTAGAAAAAGATTACGAAAATATGAGTAAAACAACGATGCAACTGCTATTAGGAAAAATGTATCAGGACAAATCAGTGCATTTGGCCATCACGGCAGGCTCTACACCTAAGCGAATGTACGAACTATTGGTGGAAGAAATGAAAGAAAAAGCACCACTGACGAATGTAAGCTATTATAATTTTGACGAAATTCCCATCGGCGACGAAAAATACGGCGTAACAATTGCCAATTTAAAAGCAATGTATTTTGATCCAGCGGGAATTCCAGAAGAACAAATTCATATGTTAGACACAAAAAACTATCTAGAACACGATGCGCATTTGAAAGAAGTAGGCGGCCTGGACGCAATTTTGATTGGCATCGGCGAAGATGGTCATTTTTGCGGAAACCTGCCCGGTGTAACAAAATTCGGTGACGAAACCCGCCTTGTTTCCGTTCAATCACGCCCAGACATGTTCGACATTTTGCTCGGAGAAGTAGGCGGCGACGCAGAAAAAGTACCTGAATACTACGTGACAATGGGACCAAAAAACGTCATGCAAGCAAAACAAGTCATTTTATTCGCAAACGGCAAGAAAAAAGCAGCCATCATCAAAAAAGCGCTGCAAGGCCCAGTGACAGAAGATATTCCAAGCTCCATTTTCCAATTACACCCTAACTTCACAGTCGTGCTAGACGAGGAAGCGGCAAGTGAATTAAATCGTTAAAAAATGGCCAGCGCTGTTGCTGGCTTTTTTTGTGGAACGAAAGCGGGAAATGTTTGTGATTTAAAGTGCAAAGGCCGGTGATTTTGTGCTAAAATAGCTTCAAAAGACTTGCGGGAAGTCTTAACTCAAATCTTCATGAAATTACAGATAGAAATGGAGTTTTTAAATGAAAACCAACATCTCTTTTAAGGAAGCTAATCAGTTAGTAAATATAAGAGACCAAAGTGCAAAAGCAGCCACCACTTCACGGAATCTGCAATTGCCTATTCTTGCGCTTTTTTGTGGATTTATGGCACTGCTACCATGGAAGAATTCGGTGGTTATGACCATTATCCTTTTTCTAATTATAGTAATAAGCTATATTTATTATTTTACTTTGAAGTCTAGCAATAAACTTTTGGAAAACTTTGGATGGGAACTAGCTAAATATGTAATGCTCCAGACTATTACTCTGAGCCTGATACTAGGAATAAGAATAGATGGTGGCAGACCTTTTGGAGATTTTTACATGATAGTAGCGCTGAGTTATCTAGTGTTGATTACGGTGTTTAGCTATTTCCGCTGTAAAGCAATGATATTAAATTATCTAAAAAGCAATAATATCAATCTGAAAAAATCCGCATCAATTAAAATATGGGATAAAGGATTTTCTAAACTTTTAATAGGAATGCTAGTAATGATTATCCTTGGAACTCAAATATACAGACTAAGTAAATGGTGGTTCATTGGGGATGATAGCTCGATAAGTGTAATATCTATCCAAAATGAATGGCTCGGAGCTTTAGTAGTATTAGTCGGCGGGATTTTTTTGCTACTACTTCTAATTATTTTCTCACTACTCCCAACACTAGTATTTAATCCGAAAATAATTACAAACGGTATCTTGCTAAAAAAATATGCAACAGAATTTCAACAAGAAAATGCGAGGAGCAACCAATGAACACACTATCCAAACTAATAAATTTCGTTTCTTCTGAGAACGCCTTAGAAAAAAATTCAATGCATCGGCTATATGAGAACTTAAATGGTACAGGAAAAGAAGTAATGCCCAAGTCGCTGAAACTATACATTTTAGCTGGTTTTTCTTGGCTTATATGTTTGATTTCTGGGGCTAAAGGGGTTGGTTTTCCAATCACCGCATCTATTATAATCCTAGGTGTTTTCATAGGATATGCTAGAAGTAAACCTTATTTTAAAAATGCAGCATACACAATCGCTGTTTACTTAATAACACAAACTGCAGTCCTGTTTTTCTTCTCTGTTTGGATGCCTTGGAGAAATCCAGATTTAACTAAAATATTTGCTATTACATATATTTTATTAGGATATGCCCTCTCTTTTTACATTATAAGGATTAGATTAATTGAAAATGTGCAGATAAACTATTTGATAAACGATGGGAAATTAATCAGAAAAAGAAAAACGATAAAGGTTTTAAAAATAGTAGCGGCTATTTTAGGGGTTTCTTTGGTAGTTGCTATGCTGGTAACGAGAATCTATACGATGAATAGTGATTGGTGGAATAACAGCGACAATTACGATTATTCATATGACTCTTTTGCAGGAACCATTATATATGTTTTCTCTTTATTTATCGGCTTAGCAAATTTAGCTCTATTCACATTATTCCCAACGTCTCTTTTAAAAGCATCAGTTGTGGTGAACGGTCTTATTTATAAAAAGTACTCGGCGGACTTTCAAAAGGAATATGAGTTCACGGATAAGGAATGGTATGGCGAATAATAAAAGAAGAAAAAAGAAGTCCTCAACTGAGGACTTCTTTTTTCTCTACAACTTCAACCATGCACACTAGCAAACTCCGCATCGCGCAACTCTACGCGGCGGATTTTCCCAGAATCAGTTTTCGGCAATGCCTCAACAAACTCAATCCGGCGTGGATATTTATATGGAGCAGTTTGTTCTTTCGTAAATGTTTGTAATTCATGCACAAGATCATCGGTGCCCTCGTAGCCATCTTTTACGACGATAAACGCTTTTACAACGGTTCCGCGGATTTCGTCAGGGCTTGCGACAACAGCGACTTCTTTTACGGCTGGGTGATGTGTGAGCGCGTCCTCTACTTCGAACGGTCCAATCGTGTAACCCGAGCTAATGATAATATCGTCATTCCGGCCTTGGAACCAGTAATAATTATCTTCATCGCGAATAGCTCGGTCACCAGAAACGAAATAGTCGCCACGAATCGCTTTTTGCAAGCGTTCGGGTTCCTTATAATACTCTTTAAAAAGTGCCGGGAAGTCTCTACGCATTGCGATGTCACCAATCTCACCAACGCCGACCGGATTGCCGTCAGCATCAATAATCGCCATATATTCTGGCATAATCGGTTTGCCCATCGAACCAGGGCGAATCGGCGTATCAACAAGCGTCCCAATCAAAAGCGTGCTCTCCGTTTGGCCGTAACCGTCACGAACTTTAACGTCAAAATTGTCTTGGAAAACTTGAATTACTTCGCGGTTTAAAGGTTCGCCCGCTGATACGGCGCTACGAAGTGAACTTAAATCGTGTTCGCGCAGATTGTTCACTTTTGCCATTAAACGGTATTCCGTTGGCGTACAGCATAGCACATTGATTTTTTCTTCTTCTAGTAAATGAAGTTGTTTTTCAGGGATAAAACGACCGTTGTAAATGAAGCCAGTCGCGCCTTTTCCAAGTACAGAAAGGAAGGGAGACCAAACCCATTTTTGCCAACCGGGACCAGCTGTAGCCCAAACGATATCGTCTTCGTGAATATCTAGCCAATGATCGGCCGCAATACGGATATGCGCGTAACCCCAACCGTGGATATGTACAACACCTTTAGGATTACCAGTTGTTCCACTCGTGAAAGCAAGCAGACAAGCGTCATCGCGAGAAGTTTCTACGCGTTCAAACTCGGACGAAGCGTCTTCCATCAATGTTTCGTAATGATCCCAGCCAGATAATTTATCACCCACAATGATTTTTTTCGAAACGGAAGGCGTGTTTTCAATTTTATCAAATTCAGCAGTCATTCCATTGTAAGAAACGATTGCTTTTACGTTTGCGTGATGGATGCGGTATTCTAAGTCGTGCGCTTTCAGTAGTTCAGATGCCGGGATAATAATGGCGCCGGCTTTCCATAAACCCATGTAAATGGCGTAAGTTTCTAGTAGTCTAGGTGTCATAACGATTACATGGTCGCCTTTTTTGATCCCAGCGTCTTTAACCACATTGGCAAATTTGTTCGCTTGTTCAAGTAGGTGGCGGTAGCTCCATGTTTTTGTTTCGTCATGGTCGTTTTTCCAAATTAAAGCAGTTTTTTCAGAACTGAATTTAGCAATCTCGTCAGTAATATTATAAAGTTCTGGAGCGATTAAGTTTTCTGAATTCATAATGACTCTCCTTTATAAGTAGATTGTATATTTTGATAATTTTGTTTTAGTACCTAGTATTAATATATGGTAATATAAATGCTCCGTGAAAGCAACTAAAGTGTTCCTGTGAAAATTTGAGCAGATTGTTCTTACATCTAATCCAAGCTATGCTAAAATAGCTATAAGTGACTTTTTAGAAATGAGGTGCATAGATGGAACGAGCTTTCTTTATGCAACAAGCGCTTGAAGAAGCCGAGAAAGCACGAGAAATTGGGGAAGTTCCAATTGGTGCAGTCGTTGTTTTAGATGGAAAAATTATTGGCCGGGCGCATAATTTGCGTGAAACGAGCCAAAATGCAGTGACCCATGCGGAATTACTTGCCATTCAAGATGCGTGTAAACATCAGAATTCATGGCGGCTCAGTGGTGCAGAACTGTACGTTACGCTAGAACCGTGTCCGATGTGTAGCGGTGCCATTTTACTTTCGCGGATTGAAAAGGTTTATTACGGGGCAAAGGATCCAAAAGCCGGAACAGCGGGATCATTAATGAATTTGCTGCAAGATGACCGATTTAATCATACGTGTGAAGTAGAAGCTGGATTAATGGAAGCCGAAAGCAGCGAAATGTTAAAAAGTTTTTTCCAAGAACTGCGAAAACGGAATAAATTAAATAGGTCTTAATGCTCATTATGCGAAATGATACTTTTATGAAAGTTATTGTGAAATAAAAAGCAATAAGCCTTACCAACATTTACAGCCAGATAATAATTGCGAAAATCATCACAATCTAACAAAAACAAAATAACATCGAAAGTACTAAATAAATTTGTCGCAAAATAGGATAAAATATACTCCATATAGAACTCATTATAAAGTAAAAATCTTTCTTAACTAGTTCCTAAATCTTTGGAAAATAAGGATTACATATTATTGTATTATGCTTTGTGAATTACAGAGCAACTGGAGGCGTCACTTTGGGCGGTTTTTCACAAGGTTTTTAAGAAAGAAGCACAAATCAAGGAACGAAACAGTAATTTTTAGCTTAAAAAGGAGGAGAAAAGGGTGGATAAACTATTTTTAGCCCGTTTTCAATTCGCATCAACAACGATTTTCCATTTCTTATTTGTACCACTTTCAATTGGACTTGTATTTATGGTTGCTCTTATGGAAACGTTGTATGTCGTGAAGGGGAAAGAAATTTACAAAAAAATGTCGAAGTTTTGGGGACACATTTTCCTTATTAACTTCGCGGTCGGTGTCGTAACCGGTATTATTCAAGAATTCCAGTTTGGGATGAACTGGTCGGATTACTCTAGATTTGTTGGGGACGTATTCGGTGCACCACTTGCAATCGAAGCGTTACTTGCATTCTTTATGGAATCTACGTTTATCGGACTTTGGATTTTTGGTTGGGATAAACTTAGCAAAAAGCTACATTTAGCTTGTATTTGGCTTGTTTCAATCGGAACAATTATGTCTAGTTTCTGGATTTTAGCAGCGAACTCATTTATGCAACATCCGGTTGGTTTTGAATTTAAAAATGGCCGTGCAGAAATGAATGACTTCTTGCAACTTATTACTAATGGACAACTACTTGTGGAATTCCCGCACGTTATATTCGGGGCATTTGCCACTGGGGCCTTTTTTATTGCCGGTGTCAGTGCGTATAAGATGCTCAAAAAACAAGATGTCGCCTTCTTTAAACGATCATTCCAAATTGCAATGGTCATGGCGGTAATCGGTGGTTTTGGTGTGGCTTTCAGTGGTCACTCGCAAGCGCAATACTTGGTTAAAACACAACCAATGAAAATGGCAGCGACGGAAGGGATATGGGAAGATACAGCCGACCCTGCTCCGTGGACAATGATTGCCAAAATTAACCCGGAAGAGAAGAAAAATGAATGGGAAGTCAATGTCCCATACGCGCTAAGTTTCTTATCTTACGGTACATTAACTGGTAGCGTAGAAGGTATGAACACGTTACAAAAACAATATGAAGAAAAATATGGTGAAGGTGACTACATCCCACCAGTTAAAACAGCATTTTGGAGCTTCCGTATCATGGTTGGCGCTGGTATGTTAATGATTTTATTCGCGCTAATCGGTATCGTGCTTGCTTGGAAGAAAAAACTTGTTAATGCAAAATGGTATTTACGTTTGATGATTCCGATGATTGGATTCCCGTTCCTGGCGAACTCCATGGGTTGGATTATGACAGAAATAGGGCGACAACCATGGGTAGTTTTCGGTTACATGAAAACCGCTGATGCTGTATCGCCAAACGTTTCAGCAGGACAAATTTTATTCTCAATAATTGCGTTCTCGACGATTTATACGATTTTAGCCATTCTGTTGGTTTACTTATTTATACGTGAAATTAAAAAAGGACCAGACGGACACAAACCAGAAAAAGCAGAGATTTCCGTAGATCCGTTTGATAAGGGGGATGAAAGCTTTGTCACTAAATGAGTTATGGTTTTTATTAGTTGCCATCTTGTTCATTGGGTTCTTCTTCCTTGAAGGCTTTGACTTTGGTGTTGGGATGTCTACACGTTTTATGGCTAGAAATGCACTGGAACGCCGCGTACTCGTTAATACGATTGGCCCGTTCTGGGATGCAAATGAAGTTTGGTTATTAACTGCAGGGGGCGCGATTTTCGCCGCTTTCCCTAACTGGTATGCAACAATGTTTAGTGGTTACTATATTCCGCTAGTATTCCTATTACTTGCTCTAATCGGCCGTGGTGTTTCTTTTGAATTCCGTGGTCAAAAAGATTCGGCACTTTGGGTGAAAACATGGGATTGGGTTATTTTCTTCGGTAGTATTTTACCGCCATTCCTGTTCGGTGTATTATTTGCTAGTTTGATTCAAGGTATGCCAATCAATAGTGATATGGATATGTATGCTGGATTCTTTGATTACATCACTGTATTCTCCGTATGGGGCGGCGTAACGATTACGCTTATGTGCCTACTTCACGGTTTGCTATTTATTACTCTACGTACAGAAGAAGATATTCAAGACCGTGCTCGTCGTATGGCGAAACGTGTTTGGTTTATTACTGTACCAGCATTACTAATCTTTGTTGTACTTGCTTACTTCAATACAGATATGTTCCAAGTTAGACCTGTACTTGTACCACTAATGATTGGAATTGTAGTCGTAATGTACTTGCTATCCGCCCTTTTCATCTGGAAAGACCGCGATATTTTGGCATTTACATTCGGCGGACTTGGAATTGTCTTCACGATTGCAACGATTTTCGTGTCACTATTCCCACGTGTAATGATCAGTTCTATCAACAGTGCGTTTGATTTAACTATAGAAAATGCAGCTTCCGGACAATACTCGCTAAGTGTGATGACGATAGTTGCCGTTACGCTATTGCCGTTTGTTCTTGGTTACCAAATTTGGAGCTACTATGTTTTCCGTAAGCGCGTTTCTAGTAAGGAGAAAATGACGTATTAATGGGAAAAGATTTAAGGAACTACAAAGGAATTAAAAAAATAATGGCGATTCTCGCAGTTTTCACGCTTGTTCAAGGTGCTGCGATTATCGTGATGGCGATAACTTTAGCTCGTGCAATTACTGATTTATTTCACGAGCATCCATTTCAATCAGTCACAATACAAATAGGTCTCTTCGCGGGGGCCTATTTCTTGCGTCACTTTTTGAATGTATGGAAGAAACAAATCGTTTACCGTTATGCTGCGAAACTGGCGAAAACGATGCGGGAAGAGTTGCTGGATAGCCTGTTTGCACTTGGACCACGTTTTGCTCGAGCAGAAGGAACTGGGAAAGTTGTAACGATGGTTATGGAAGGCGTGGCAGATTTCCGGAATTATTTGGAACTGTTTTTACCTAAAATGATGAACATGGCAATTATTCCAGCGATGATTTGGGTGTATATTGCTTTTCAAGACTGGACGTCGGCCTTTATTTTAATGATTACTTTGCCGATTTTAATTGTATTTATGATTATTTTAGGATTAGCCGCGAAAAAACAAGCTGATTCGCAGTTTGAAACGTATCGTGTGCTATCCAATCACTTTGTAGATTCGCTAAAAGGGTTGGAAACATTACGATACTTAGGGCTCAGTCACGACCATGAAGGGAAAATTGCTTCGGTTAGTTCGCGTTACCGTAAAGCGACGATGAAAACATTGCGTGTGGCGTTTATGTCTTCGTTTGCGCTCGATTTCTTTACGATGCTTTCGATTGCGCTTGTTGCGTTATTCTTAGGACTTGGTCTGATTGATGGCAATATGAACTTGCCGATTGCGCTAAGTGTCTTAATCCTTGCGCCAGAATACTTTTTACCAGTTCGTGAAGTTGGCTCGGATTACCATGCTACGCTTGATGGACAAGAAGCTGGCCGCGTCATTCAAGGAATTATTGACCAAGCCAAAGCTGATCAACCAGAAATGGACGCGCTGCCGCTAACAACTTTTGCCGAAAATACCGAGTTTTCATTTGAAAATATCACCGTAAAACATGGCGCAGATGATGCTGCGTCGCTTCAAGAAGCTAGTTTTACTGTGAATGGTTTTGAAAAAATCGGGATTATTGGTGCGACCGGTGCTGGGAAATCAACGCTAATTGATGTCTTGAGTGGCTTTTTGGCACCAACTTCGGGCGATTTTCGCTGGAATGGGGAAAGTGGTGCGGCGCTTGCTTCGACTGATTGGCAAACTCAAGTTACATACATTCCGCAACATCCGTACCTTTTTCACGATACGATTGCTGGGAATATTCGCTTTTATCATCCCGATGCCTCTGCAGAAGAAATGAAAAAAGCGGCCGAATCAGCTGGTTTAAACAAACTTGTGGCTGGACTTGAGGATGGCTATGACACGCTTGTCGGGGAAGCTGGGAGGATGCTGAGTGGCGGACAAGAGCAACGTGTCGCGCTTGCTCGAGCTTTCTTAACGGATCGTCCGGTTGTATTAATGGATGAACCGACAGCGCATTTAGATATTGAAACAGAATATGAGTTAAAGAAACCAATGCTAGATTTATTTGAAAATCGACTTGTCTTTTTCGCAACGCATCGCTTGCACTGGATGCTTGAAATGGACCGGATTATCGTTTTAGACCACGGGGCTGTGGTTGAAACCGGAACGCACGAAGAATTACTGGCGCGTAAAGGCTTCTATTACAATTTAGTCAAAGCCCAATTGGAGGAAGTATGATGCGGAAAAGTAGCTGGATTATCCCATATATTAAAGAAAACCGCGGCTTGTTTTTACTTGTCATCTTCCTTGGAACACTTACTTTTGCTTCAGCTGGAGCACTTATGTTTACATCAGGCCATTTGATTTCAAAATCGTCCCTGATGCCGGAATCGATTATGGCTGTGTACATTTCGACCGTTGGAGTACGAGCATTTGGTATTATGCGCTCAGTTTCGCGCTATGTGGAACGACTTTCGAGCCATTCACTCGTCCTTAGAATTCTCGAAAAAATGCGTGTGCGCTTGTATCGTTTACTCGAACCGCAAGCTTTACTACTAAAATCACGCTATAAAACTGGCGACATTCTTGGTCTTTTAGCTGGCGATATTGAGCATTTGCAAAATTTCTATTTAACAACGATGCTGCCGGCGATTGTGAGCTTGGTGCTTTATGCCGGAGTAGTTATCGCGCTAGGAGCATTTTCAATTCCATTCGCCGCACTCTTCGTGCTCTTGATTGGCTTGCTCGTACTTGTTTTACCATGGGTCTCGCTTTTATATGCTCGCGGGAAGAACGCTTATTTAAAACAAGGTAGAAATGGTCTTTATCAAAAATTCACCGATGCTGTTTTTGGGATTAGCGATTGGAAATTTAGTGGACGTGAAAAAACATTTATTTCGAACTATGAAAAAGACGAGGCGGACATGCTTCGAACAGAAAATAAACAGTTTCACTTTGTTAATTGGCGCGATTTCTTTAGTCAATTAGTGGTTGGTTTTATGGTTATCGTAATGGTTTATTGGAGTACCGCAGAGTCACGTGATGGCGCGTTTTCGGGCACGATGATTGCCGCTTTTGTTTTGGCGATAATGGCGCTGGCTGAAGCCTTTGTGCCAGTTTCAAGTGCTATAAGTGACAAATCGCTGTATCAAGACTCACTAGCCCGCCTAGACAAAATAGAAGATCCAACGCTACCAACTTTTGAAGAAGAAACGAAGGAAATTGAACGAATTAATGCCGAAAAAGTTGTTTTAAAAGCTGAAAACCTAACTTTCGCGTACGATAAAAAGTCACCAGAAATCTTAAACGGTTTTGATTTCACGTTACAACAAGGTGAAAAAGTAGCGATTATCGGCCGAAGCGGAACCGGAAAATCGACTTTTCTTAAATTAGTTCAAGGCGCACTACTTCCAACTGCCGGGAAAGTAACAATGAACGGCGTTGAAGTGGAAAAATTGCGACCACAAATCCCAGAATTAACCTCCATGCTAAACCAAAAAGCGCATCTTTTCAGCACGAGTGTCTTAAATAACATTCGGCTGGGAAATCAAGATGCGACCGATGAAGAAGTCTATGAAGCCGCGAAAAAAGTTCAACTACACGATTTTATTATGAGTATGCCAGATGGCTACCATACACAAATGAGTGAGATGGGCGAACGTTTTTCAGGTGGGGAACGTGGTCGTATCGCGCTAGCTCGGATTTTGCTGCAAAATACGCCGATTGTCATTTTAGATGAACCAACAGTTGGTCTTGATCCAATTACAGAACGCGACTTATTGGCGACGATTTTCGAAACGTTAGCTGATAAATCACTTATTTGGGTAACGCATCATTTAGTTGGAGCCGAAAAAATGGACCGCGTGTTATTTTTAGAAGAAGGAAAAACGCTAATGGAAGGTCCGCATGCCGAATTAATGGCAGAAGAACCGCGCTACAAGCGACTTTATCAACTAGATCGACCAATCGAATTATAATTTTAAGGCTTACTAAGTTCATTCTTAGTGAGTCTTTTTTTGTAGCGCAGTTTTAATAATTGTAACAAAACTGTAATTTAAAATTGACTTTCTCCTCATTTCTGCTTATGATAAATACAAGTGAAATGAAAGGGGAATTTATTATGAAAAAATTCCACGGGCTGGTGCTCATCGCGCTATTAACTAGTCTAATCATTCCATTTTCATTGGCAGCAAACGCTGAAACGAATGAAAATGGTAACAACTCAACGCCTATCGAACAAAAAACAACCAATCCTACTACAAATACACTTACAGAAGAAAATACAGAACCAACAAAAGATACAACTGTCACACCACCACAAAAAAGCAAAGTACAAACAACGATAGATATTACAGATTCACAAGAAATCTACTCCTACGAGCAAAACAGCAAGATTGCACTCAAAGACTTTACCGAAACACTAACCGAATACACAGACACAAAACTAACTGATTACCGCCTAGCAGCCAATTCCAAACTGAGCACGGCACAAACAGGCCTTCAAGAAGTAACGCTGCTCGGAAATACGGAAGACGGAAAAACAACCGCCGTCAAACTCAATTATTTAGTCAAAGCAAAAACAGCCCAACTAACGATTACCAATATGAATTTTGATGTAGAAACAAAAATTTTCACCGGTAAAACCACACCGTTCGCAAGTGTTTACATGAGTTCTCCCGAAGATGAAAATTTTGGAGAAGGACGAGTGGAAGCGGACAAAGACGGCAATTTTTACGCAGAGTGGGCTACAGTACCGAAGCAAATTACTGCTTATGCATTCGATGCGGCAGGCAATTTTAGCGAAGAAGTAACGTATCAAGTTCCAGCCAAAAAAGAAAATGAAGCAGTCGTAACGGCTCCAGAAAAAGTTAAAAAGATCGAAACAAATAAAGCTGTCAAAAGTGCAACCGCAAAACCTGCGGACGTTATAAAAGTAACAAATGATGACAAATTAGATTTACCAAGCACAGGCGACAAAGGCACAGAATGGATTTTCGTAGTAGCGGGTGTTATAGTTATTCTTGTAGCAGTTTTATTACTTAGGAAACGTAAAAAATAAACTAATTTTGCTATAGGGAATAACTCAAAAAGAAGGAGCGAATAATGAAGAAGTTATTAAGCGGTTTAATTATTGTTTTAATGGTTAGCCTACTTGGTCACTCCTTTAACGCCGAAGCAGCATCCTACGAAAAAATCATTTATGACAAAGCAGTCAACCTAAAAGGGGTAGTCAATCAGTCCAAACGAAATGATGGTATTCATAGCAAAATGTACAAAACGAGTAGTACAGTGAAGTATCTCGGTTCAGCTAAGAAATACGACAAAAAGACTTTGATTATTACACGCGAAGGAAAAACCGCAAGAGCTAAATGGTATTATTGTAAGCTAGGAAATACTAACATCGGTTGGATTGACTCACGAGCCTTTACAAATATTGGCAAGCCAACAATTGCGGACACCGTTCCAGCGCTATGGAACAGTAAAAAAGCAATCATCACAACACGACCAAAAGGCACAACAGCAACAACGTACCTTTATCAAAAAAATAGTGCGGGCAATTGGTATGAAGTTCGTCATTTTACCAGTCATATCGGAAAATGGGGCTTCGATCCGAAATTCTCTGAGAAAAGTTCTGGATCACCAGTGGGCGTTTACCGTACAGGCCTTGCTTTCGGGCAAAAAGGCAATCCCGGTACGAAGCTCAGTTTTAAAGCAATCACCAACCGGAGTTACTGGATTTCTAATTCCAACGACAAATACTATAACACTTGGCAAGAACGAAATTCCTCAAGTTCTGCAGATGAAAAAATGAAGATTCCGCAGTACACTTATGGAATGGAAGTGAAATACAACGCTAATCGTGTAAAAGGTAAAGGATCAGCTGTGTTTTATCATGTAGATTCACCAAAATACAATTACACATTAGGCTGTGTCTCGCAAAGTGAAGCCAATACAAAAGAAGTGCTTAAATTCGCGGATAAAAATACACTCATTGTATTAGGCGAAGAAAGCCGAATAAAAACATTTTACGGTATAAACTAAGCTAGAGAATTTCTCTAGCTTTTTTTGTTTGCCGAAAAAAGCTAAGTAGCCCAGCCCCAAAATTTATTCCATTTGACGTATAATAAAAAGAAACGAAATCGTGGGGTGAATTGTTTGACGAGCAAATCATACATAATGGGCGTGGACATTGGAACTTCAAGTACAAAAGCAGTGCTGTTTGACCAACGAGGAGAAGTGATCTTCCGGCAAGCGACGCATTATGAGCTAATTACCGATGAAACTGGAAAAGCGGAAGAGAGTCCCACGGAAATTTTTGAAGCAGTTTTAACATCCATTCAAGCAGTAATGAAAAACGTGAATAAAGACGATTTAGCGGGAATCTCGTTTAGTTCAGCGATGCATAGTTTAATTATGGTTGGCAGTGACGGGGAGCTCTTGACCGAATGTATCACTTGGGCGGACGGACGAAGCAGTGAGACGCTTGAAAAAGTAAAAAGGGATAATTACTTGTTTCAACTGTATGAAGCCACAGGGACGCCAATACACCCGATGAGCCCCTTTGCCAAAATTTGTTGGTTGAAAGAAGCTGAACCGAGATTATTTAACCGAGCTGAGAAATTTGTCGATATTAAATCGTATATTTTGTATCGTTTGTTTGGCGTATGGGTGATGGATGAATCGTTAGCGTCGGGCACGGGACTTTACAATATTATGGAGCACGACTGGGAATTTGAAGCGATGGAAATTGTAAAACTCACACCCGATTTTCTACCAAAAGTGGTGCCGGAAACGTATCAATTAACTGGTGTGGAAAAAGAATACGCTGATTTAATGGGGATTCCAGAAGACTTGCCATTTGTCGTGGGTGGCAGTGACGGGGCGCTGGCTAATATAGGCATTCAAGCAACAGGCAGCAATGACGTTACCATCACAGTCGGCACAAGTGGTGCGGTTCGCAAGCTGACCAATCAATTCCAAATAGACTCACGCGGCCGGACATTTTGCTACGGGGCTGGCGATGGTTATTTTATCGCAGGTGGTGCAGTGAATAATGGTGGAAAAGTAGTCGATTGGGGGCTACATCAATTTGGTTCTGAGGAAGAAATTAGCCAGCGCGATTTTGCGAGCTTTATTGCAAAAATGGAAGAAGTTCCAGCTGGTGCCGCCGGACTTTTGTTCCAGCCATATTTATTAGGAGAGCGCGCGCCGTTTTGGACTAATGATATTCGTGGTGGCTTTGTTGGGCTGACAATTAATCATACTAAAGCGCATTTTATCCGGGCCATTTTGGAAGGAATCGCGTTTAATCTTGCGGAAGTCTATGAAGCAGTTTCAGCGCCGGACGATATTATTTATGTAACTGGCGGGATATCTGCGCACGACGCTTGGTGCAAGCTGCTCGCTGATATTTTAAACCGAGAAATACGCGTGCCTCATACAATCGAGGGATCGAGCTTAGGCGCAGCGATTATTGGTATGCGATCGTTAGGGATTTTAAAGGATTTAAACCTTAAACACACCCTACCAATTAAAGCGGTATATCATCCAAGTGAGAATGTCGAGAAATATGCAGAATTACGCTTGATTTTCAAACAAGTCACAACACAATTAATGTCTAGCTACAGCCAATTAAATAGTTGGCAAAAGAAGTTTGATATTAACAGCTAAATTTTGGATTTCATGATATAATCACTAAAAGAAAAGTGATGACGAGGGGGAGAAAACCATGAATAAAAAAATAGTATGGATTGCTTTAACATTAGTAGGGATTTGTGTAGTTGGTACGATTATCGCAGCAATCATGAGTGTTTACTTACGTTAAAAAATATTTCCTTTCCGCTTGCACTTTCTACATGAAAAAGGTACACTAGTAATTGAGCTCTTTTCAGAGTTTGCGCTAAATAATTTTTTATTTGGCAACTAATTATTGGTAGCAAATTTGTCGTGCTAGACGGGGAGGTAGCGGCGCCCTGTAACCCGCAATCCGCTCTAGCGGGGTTGAATTCCTCATTTGAGGCATCGTAATTGTTTGGTCTGCCCTTGACAAGTGGTGTTGAAGGTTGGGTCTTGCGCAATGGGAACCTGTGAACCATGTCAGGTCCGGAAGGAAGCAGCATTAAGCAGTGCTTCTCATGTGCCGCGAGGTTGCCTGGCCCGAGCTAACTATCAGGGTAACGCAGATGATTGCATGTCGATATGAGGTGCGCGACACTAATTTTAAATATATTAAAGGACTATTTTGCCTAGCGCAGAGTAGTCTTTTTTCTACAAATAGCTCGTCTTCTCAGAAAAATAATGTATAATGCTACATAAACTGGTACAATATAAAATAGTAAAGCAATTCATGACAAAGGATGAAAATAATGCAACAACTAAAATCAAAAAAGAAATGGCTGCCAGCTTTAATCATCGCAATTTTAATAGGGATTATTGCAATCTTAGCAATTATGTTTGGCTTTTTTCAGCGCCAAGAAGTGTTTGATAAGTATGAAGTAGCTTACGAAATAGATGGCAAATTATACGAGGTTTTCCCAATTAGCGCTACAGATATTGGTGTCGATAAAAAATCCAAAGATAAAAACCTCTACTTCCGCGTGAACAGTTACTACAACATTGATTATTTATTCCGCCTCGCTTACAAACAATACGAAATCAATGAACCATCTAAAAATAAATATTACTCAGGCCTAATCGATTACAGCGTCGCAGATAATGCCTACGTTACCCAAAAAGACGTCTATATAACAAACAATGAATCATACGCCACCTACGACTTTTTCGACAAAAACGGCAAGAAAATCTATTCTTACAATCCGGAAGAAACGTCCAATGATGATTACATCGTGCGCATTAAGCCGACAATTCTACAAGGATACGAAAAAAGTGATATCGGTAGTTATGATGATTACCTAAACATTACGGCACTTTTTAAAGATAAATTAGGCATGGACGTAAATGTCCGAATTGATGATGATAAAGAAATGGTTATCTTCTCTATTAAATAAAAAAGAGCATCCCTGGTGGATGCTCTTTTCATTTGTAAGTGTATCTTAACAGCAATAAATTTATCTCTCTAAAAAATTTCTTTCTAAAGGAATAGCCGTGTCTGTGTATGAAGCGCTGATGTTTGCGGTGGTATTTGCCACCCTCGTCGTGATGATTCTCAACTTTAACAAACCAAAAAAATAACCATCTGATCCACTTTAGCCAGCTGATCGATGGTTACTTCGTGTAATTAGTAGTTAATAGCCGCCGTCTTTTACGCGGCGCTACTGCTCAGGGAGTCATGTTAGCGCATGGCTCTCTTTTCTTCTATTACTTATCGTCTGCTTTCTTTTCAGCATCTTGCTTCTTTTTTTCTTCCACGGTTGCGGGTTCTTTTATATCATCAGGGAATACAATCGAAAAATGTTCTTTTTTGACCACTTTGCTATTTTTTGACTCTTCCGGCATATCGCGTTTGACTGCCATATTTATCACCTCGACTCGTTGGTATTACTTAGCTTATGCTCATTATAACACAGAATGGAAAATGGATAAATTAGTAAAACTGTGTAATGTTAACGCTTACTTACACAGTTTTTTGCGCTATGTGTGTAATACGGTTTTCAAGGTAAGAAAGACAAGGTTTACAAGAGATTAACGGATGTTTCGTACTAATATTGTACTTGGCACGGAAATTGCAATAGATTAAAGTGAATCTAAATGTAAGCCTTATCATGAAGCGGAGAGGAGGGCTCCCAAAATTTCACGAGGTCATGCAAAGATTCCATCTGGTTTGTTTTAGTAATGGGGATTGCTAGGACAAAGTAAACAGATATAGCTGATAAACTCAAAGGGATGTATACATAAAAATTATATTTTGTTTAAAGAGATGAGCGCTAAATAAAAAAGGTTCATGGGAGGATAAAATATGAATGGATTAACAGCATTTTTAGAAAAGTATTTTGTGCCGGTAGCAGCAAAAATTGGTTCACAAAAACATCTAGTTGCATTACGTGATGCTTTTATTTCAACAATGCCAATCACTATGGCTGGGTCAATTGCAGTACTTTTAAATGCGTTTTTTAGGGATTTTCCAACTGACTGGGGATGGACAGGATTTGTGGAAGCGATGCAACCACTTATCGGGATTAATGGATATGTATACAATGGGACGTTAGCAATTGTTTCAATTATTTTTGCCTTTTCACTAGGGTATAATTTATCAAAAGCGTATGAAGTGGATCGATTAGCTGGGGGGCTAGTTTCTCTTGCTGCTTTTGTTATGAACTTAACTGTTACTGTTAGCTTAGATGCAGTAAAAGCTGCGATTGCGGCTTCTAATGCAAATTTCGATGTAGCTACTTTACCAAAAGAATTTGCTGGAATTTACGGATTCTTTAGCCTAAGCCAAGTAAATGGTACCGGCTTGTTTACCGCAATGATTTTCGGTTTTATATCAACTATTATTTATGCGAAATTAATGCGCAGAAATATTATTATCAAAATGCCAGATTCTGTTCCACCGGCTGTAAGTAAAGCTTTCGCAGCGATCATTCCTGCATTAGTGGCACTTTATGTTGTTGGTATTATTGACTGGGCATTCTTCAAAATCACAAATATGGACGTTATTACTTGGATTTCCAAAACAATTCAAGAACCGCTATTATCACTATCGCAAGGCTACGGAGCTGTTTTACTAGTTACTTTCTTAGTACAATTACTATGGTTCTTCGGGATTCATGGTCCGAACGTACTTGCTCCGGTTCTAGAGTCACTTTGGGGTACAGCACAACTACAAAACATTAGTGCGGCACAAGAAGGCGCTAAATTACCATTCGAATGGGTACGTGGTTCTTTCGATGCGTATGTATGGATGGGTGGTTCAGGCGGTACACTTGTATTAATTATCGCGTTACTAATGTTCTCGAAACGAGCGGATGCACGAACAGTTGCGAAATTGTCTCTTGCACCAGGTATATTTAATATTAACGAACCAATCATGTTTGGTTTACCGATCGTATTAAATACAATTTACTTAATACCATTCCTTATCGCGCCAATGGTAATGGTAACAATCGCTTACTTTGCAACAACACTCGGCATTGTCGGGCCAGTTAAAATTGCAGTAGTTTGGGTAATGCCGCCACTTCTGAATTCCTTCTTAGCAACCGGGGGAGATTGGATGGCACCAGTAATTTCACTCATAAATATGGTCGTCGCGTTCCTGATTTGGGTACCATTTGTTATTACCGCAAATCGCGTTGGTGTACCAGAAGAAGAGATGAAAGCTTAGGAAATAATAAGTTTCTGGCTAGGTGCAGCTAAATTGTGCCTAGCCAGTATATCATGTAGGAATTCCTGCACCATTTTTATTCATTGCAAGAAGTGAAAGATAAAGTTAAACTATATATAAGGAGGTTTTTTAAATGATTATTCTTAATTGTCCAATGAAGCGAGACTACATTACGGAATTACTAGAAACTTACGATAAAGACGGTGTAACTTTTAAAAAAATAGATGAAAAAGGTATGAAACTTACTTTTGAAACAAATATTGAAGACGAAGAAAAGGCAGCAAAAATTGCCAAAGAAACTATTAAAGCAACTGAAATAGGCTCTGTACTCTATTTCCAAGTTAGTGTGGGTTGAAGATGAAAATTGTTAATGCACTATTTCTTATTAGTATAGGTCTTATTATTATTATGTTTAGTCCCTCTTATGGAAAAGATGGAATGGCTAGTGTACCTCTTCTAGTTACAGGACTTGCGGTTGTTTTAATCGGCAGTGTTTTCATTGTGCTAAAAATCCGTAAAGATAAGAAAGAAAAGAATTAGAAGGAGTCGATTGAAAAGTGAATGTCACACAGAAATTATATATATCCCAAAAAGAATGCTTTGATACACTTGTGAGCTCAGCAATCTATGATGTAAAAAATGCCACTGGTAAAACGCTGCAAGTACGCAAATTAGAAGGATATAAATACCAACGTACAATGTCTAACGGCGCACTTGCGACAACAAAAATTTTGAAAGTTACTCCTAATGAGTTATATCAATTTGAAACAAGCAGTCGGGTAAACACGCATACAACGACTTATACGATTAAATCCACGAGTGAAACAACTTGCGAAGTGGCGTATAACGAATTAATCGAAACGGAAAAAGCGATGAACAAAATGAATAATATTATTGTTGGTTTTATGTTCGGCTTCTTCCGGAAAAAACGTGTGAAAAACTTGCTGAAATCGATTGAGCTTTCCGTTATTAATGAAAGTAAGAAGAAACAGGAGAAATTGGCTGCTAAAAGTGAACAGTAAGGGTTTGGAATCGGGCTTTTTCGGGGGTCTGGTTCTTTTTTTGTTTGGGGTTGTTGGGTTGGATAGTTTGATTTAGTTTTTTTTGGCTAGCCCGACTCAGAACGTTTTGAAACTTCTATTAGGGATTAAATCATCGCTTTGCTCAGATTTATATTGAAGAAGTAGATCAAAACAAAGTGCGTTTTGAAAGTTCTTTTAAGGATTAAATCATCGCTTTGCTCAGATTTATATTGAAGAACTAAATCAAAATAAAGTACGTTTTGAAACTTCTTCAACAATACGTTATAATAAAACTACTAAAATGGTTTTAGGTGAAGGAGAGTGGCAGATGGCGTATCAGGCTTTGTATCGGGTTTTTCGGCCGCAGTCGTTTCAGGATGTTGTTGGACAGGAACATGTGACGAAAACGCTTAAGAATGCCATTGTGCAAAATAAAACTTCGCATGCTTATTTATTTTCTGGGCCTCGGGGGACGGGGAAGACTAGTGCGGCGAAGATATTTGCGAAGGCGATTAACTGTGAACATGGCCATGACGGGGAGCCTTGCAATGAATGTGATATTTGTAAGGGAACGACGGATGGTTCTATACCAGATGTTCTTGAAATCGATGCTGCCAGTAACAACGGGGTTGAAGAAATTCGAGATATCCGGGAAAAAGTGAAATATGCGCCAACTGTGGCGAAATATAAAGTATATATTATCGATGAAGTGCATATGTTGTCGACGGGAGCGTTTAATGCGCTACTAAAAACGTTGGAAGAACCGCCGAAACATGTCATTTTTATTTTGGCGACAACGGAACCACATAAATTACCGCTAACGATTATTTCGCGGGTACAGCGGTTTGATTTTAAACGAATCACGACACAAGATATTATTGGTCGTTTGCAATTTATTTTGGAAGAAGAGAAAATTCCATATGATGAAAAAGCGTTGATGATTGTTGCGCGTGCTGCTGAAGGCGGGATGCGTGATGCGCTTAGCTTGCTCGATCAAGTTATTTCTTACGGGTCGGAAGAAGTTACCGTGGAAGATGCGCTCGAAATCACTGGATCTGTTGCGCAAAACTTGCTTACAAAGTTAGTAAGTGCAGCGTTTGATGGTGATGCAGCAGAAGCTATTTCGACTTTGACTGCTTTACTTGCAGAAGGGAAAGACCCAGTTCGTTTAGTGGAAGATTTACTCGTATTCTTTAGAGATGTGTTGCTTTATCAAAAAGCGCCAAACCTGGAAGAAACGCTAGAACGAGCTTTAATTGATGATGATTTTGTCGCTTTGGCAAAACGAGCAGATTCACTCAAAGTATATGAATTCGTTAAAATTTTAAATGCAGCGCAACAACAAATGCGTTTTTCAAATCATCCAGGTATTTATGTAGAAGTGGCGCTTGTTCAGTTAACGCAAGCGGGACAATCAGCTATAGGCGGCGGAAATGTGACAGCTGATGCGGCTTCTGGAAGTGACGTTTCTGACTTGAAACGCCAATTGGAGCAAATGAACCAAGAAATTCAAACGTTGAAAAAACAAATTGCTAGTGGAGCGGGAGTAGCTCCGGCCGATAAACCAACGCAAAATCGTGGTGGTTCTAAAAAAGCTATCAACAACGGCAAGCAATTTAAAGCACCGATTGGTAAAATTAACCATGTGCTAGGCGAGGCTAAAAAAGAGAGTTTACAACTAATTCGTGGTTGTTGGGGTGAGTTGTTATCCATGTTGATGGCATCTCAAGCAGCCCTTTTAAATGACGCAGAACCTGTAGCTGCATCTCAGGACACTTTTGTGTTAAAATTTAAGCATGAGATTCACTGTCAAATGGCGATGGATAATCCGAACTTTGTTGAAACCATCACGTCGAGTATTGCACGACTGACGCAAGTAAATTATACTTTTATTGGAATCCCAGAAGATCAATGGGCCGATGTAAGAGAAAATTTCCTTCAAAGTCATGGTAGCGACGGTGATGCGGAGGACGGTGCAAATCCGGAAGCTAGAAAACCAGCGGAAGATCCTTTTGTTGCAGAAGCGGCGAAACTCGTTGGTGAAGATTTGCTTGAAATTAAAGATTAAAAAACAATAGAAGAAAGAGGAGATTATTCATGCGTGGAATGGGAAATATGCAAGGTATGATGAAACAAATGCAAAAAATGCAAAAGGAAATGGCGAAAGCTCAAGCTGATTTAGAAGCTCAAGAGTTCACTGGAACAGCTGGTGGCGGTATGGTTACAGTAAAAGCTACTGGTAAACGCGTCATTACGGATGTTGTTATAAACGAAGAAGTAGTCGATCCAGAAGATATCGAAATGCTACAAGATTTAGTACTTGCGGCAACAAATGATGTATTAAAACAAATTGAAGATACAACTTCACAAACAATGGGTAAATTCACACAAGGATTAAATATTCCTGGAATGTAATATTGTTTGGTCTGAGACTCTTGGCTTGTATTCAAGAGTCTCAACTATTTTTCAATAGAATGTTCCACGTGAAACATTTGTATTTTGAAGGTGAGAGGAAGACGAATTATGCATTATCCTGAGCCGATAACGAAATTAATAGATAGCTTTATGAAATTACCGGGAATCGGACCAAAATCGGCAGCTCGGCTAGCATTTTATGTGCTAGATATGAAAGAAGACGATGTGCTAGATTTTGCAAAAGCGCTTGTAGATGCAAAGCGAAATCTCAGTTTTTGTTCCGTTTGTGGTCACATTACAGATAAAGATCCATGTTATATTTGCGCAGATACGTCGCGTGATCGAAGTGTTATTTGCGTGGTACAAGAGTCCAAAGATGTTATTGCAATGGAAAAAATGCGTGATTTCCACGGCTTATACCACGTGCTTCATGGTACAATTTCACCAATGGATGGGATTGGGCCGGAAGACATTAACATTCCTGACTTGCTGAAACGTTTGCAGGATGACACGATTGAAGAAGTTATTTTAGCTACCAACCCGAATGTTGAAGGGGAAGCCACTGCGATGTATATTTCGCGCTTATTAAAACCTTCAGGCATAAAAGTAACTAGAATAGCGCATGGCCTTCCAGTTGGCGGAGACTTAGAGTATGCTGATGAAGTAACGCTTTCAAAAGCAATGGAAGGACGAAGAGAAGTATAAACCGAGGTGATAAAATGGAGTCCAGAAGCAATAAGTTTGGTCGGAAAAAAGACAAGAAAATTGGTAAACTACACAAATCCTATGATGCTTATCTGATGGAATTGATTGAAGTCACGCAAGAAAAGTGGCACAAACAAAAAGTCCTAATGCGTAAAAGCTTTGAATATGATCCAAATTTAGAATATGAAGAGAAAAAGGCGGAAGCTCGCTATTTTTACCTTTTCAAAGAAGCGCGCAGACGACAATTAAGAAGTAAATAAAAAAATCTACTAAGCCAGTTTGGTTTAGTAGATTTTTTTGATTAAATTTCTGATCTCACATACATAACGTCCGGCGCATGGCTAACGCGTTCGCCGTTATTTAAACGATCCACTTGGCGCATATCAGCATTGGTTAATTCAAAATCATAAATAGCTGCATTTTCTCTAATTCTGGAAGGTGTTTCTGATTTTGGAATAATCGAGATATTATTTTGCAAATGCCAACGGAGTACAATTTGTGCTGGTGATTTCCCGTGCTTTTTCGCTAGGTCAATGAGAATTTGTTCTTGTAAAACGCCACCTCGACCAAGTGGACTCCATGCTTGGTGGACAATATGTAATTCTTCTAAATAGCGGTGTAAAAGATGATTCGGGAAGTGTGGGTGTGTTTCGAGCTGATCAACTACCGGAAGAACATTGGCACTCGTGCGAAGACGGTCCAAATGATGCGCTTCAAAATTACTCACGCCAATCGCGCGAACAAGCCCTTCATCATATAATTTTTCCACGGCGCGCCACGTTTCAAAAAAAGTATCTTGTTTTGGCCAATGCACTAAATATAAATCAACCTGGTCTAGTTGCAGTTTTTTCTGCGATTTTTCAAAGGCCCGAAGCGTTTCATCATAGCCTTGCTCCGTATTCCACATTTTTGTCGTTACGAAAAATTCATCCCGTTTTAAGCCGCTTGATTGAAAGAAATCTCCAAGCTCTTTTTCGTTATGGTAAAATGAAGCCGTATCAAACAAACGATAGCCAACGTCCACCGCAGTTTCCAGTGCAGTGCGCATCCGCTGTTCATCAGTGAGTTTGTAAACCCCAAAACCATGTCTAGGCATTTCAATTCCATTGTTCAGTCTGTAAGTATCCGAGAAAGAAAGTGTCATTTAATTTACCTCCTACTTTATTTTATTAATTTAAGCATACCAGAAAATGGGGGATTTCTGTAGAAAGAAGGGGTAGATTGGAGCAATTTTTACATACATTTAAAAAAGGAGTGGGGGAATGAGGCAACCTTTTCAAGTTTTAGTGATTCCATTTATTAAAAGTGAAAATAATTTTAAGTTTGGTGTTTTGCTACGGAAGAATGAGCAAGTTTGGCAGTTTGTAGCTGGTGGTGGGGAAGATACGGAGTCAATTTCCGAAGCTGCAAGACGAGAAACTGTGGAAGAATTGAATGTAAATAATATTTTTAAAATGTATCAGTTGGATTCGCTGGCGCATATTCCAAGTTTTCATTTTTCGTTTAGCAAACCGTACGTTGTTCCGGAATATTGTTTTGCTATAGATTTAACCGATTTTTCCGGGGAGGTAAAACTATCTATCGAGCATAGTGAATTTCAGTGGCTTTCTTATGAAGCGGCTTCGAAAGTATTGGAATGGGATAGTAATAAAACGGCGCTTTATGAGCTAAATGAACGCTTGAAACACAATGATTTGCAAGCAATATAAAAAAGGCTGAATTTCAGCCTTTTTTTCAATTTAGGATTAAGTTATTTAGCACATGGGCAATTCCGTCTTCATTATTGGATAAAGTTACGGAACTGGCTGCTGCTTTTAATTCGGGGACAGCGTTGCTCATGGCGATGCCTGTTCCAGCGTATTCAACCATGGTGATGTCATTATGTCCATCTCCAAAGGCAATGATATTTTCAGCGTGAATGCCCATTGGTGTTAAAACAGTGTCGAGTGCTTTGGCTTTGTCGATGCCTTTTGCAGTAAATTCGAAGTAGAAATCAGCCGTGAAAACGCAATTCAGACTGTCTTTGAATGGAGCCATCATCGCTTGGTAATGTTCCTGCATATAAGCTGGGTCGCCGGCAGTTAATATTTTGCTTATTCGATAATCTAAAAAGGCTGCTAAATCATCTTTTTCGCAGAGTTTGAAGTTGCCACCGCGTGATTCATATTGGACAATGTTGATTTCTTCGCCTTTATAAGGAACGTAACAATCGAATACATCATTCACGTACATATAATCGTCTTTATCAATCATCACTTTTATTTCGAAATTTTTCATATGCTCTAGGACGGCTTTTCCTTCTGCAACGGTGAGCGCTTGGTTGAATAATTCTTCTTTTGTTTGGCAGTCCACTACTTTGGCGCCGTTGTATGAAACGAGCAAGCCGTGGTATTTTTCCATTTCTAATTGTTCAGCGTAAAGGTGCATTCCGGTTGTGGGTCTGCCGGACGCGAGGATGAGTTTAACGCCGTTTTGTTGGGCTGTGATAAGTGCTTTTTTTGTTTCTGCGGAAATTTTTTTGTCGTCGTTCAATAAAGTGCCATCAATATCTAAAATAATTGCTTGAGTTGTCATTTAGTTAGCTCCTTTTTTTCTTTATTGTATCATTAGAAAATAAGGAAAAGTGCGAAGTGGCGGATATTGAGAGCTTTTTTTCAGTTCGAAAGGGAAACGACAGCTTTTTTGAAAAATCACTCCAATTCAGTGTTCATTTTTTGGTAGTTGGTTGTTTTGTATTGGATGTTTTTTTCGTAATCGTGGTTGAAATAAATAGAGTACAGCGTGTCGAAAATGCCTAGTAATGACTGTCTTGTTGAGAACGAAGAGACTTTGTTGTAATGGTTCTCAGCGGATGCCATGTAAATTTTATGTGTGGCAAATTCGACTAACGGGTTGGCTTGCATGGAAGTGATTAAGATAATATCAACGCCATTTTCGGAAAGGATTTTGACAACTCTTTGAAGTGTCCGACTTCGACCACCGTAAGAAACAACGATGGCGATATGGTTTTCATCACTATTTGCTGCGGACAGGCTTTGGATATAATCTTCTTCGGGAACGTTGACCAAAACGCCGATTTCCTGCATTTGAAATTTGAAGTTTTCAGCAAAAAATAGATTAGCAGAGGCGGCGTAGACATCAATTGTTTTCGCGTTAACTAATTTTTCACCGATCCGCACTAGTTCCTCTGGGTCGGCGTTGTTTAACGTTTCATCGATGGTTCCTTTGTAGATTTGTTGGAGATTGGTCATTATTTGATAAGGCGTGTCTGATTCTAAAATTGGATAATCGTAATTTATTTCTTTTTCTGAAGTTGTTTCACGTAGGCTAGTGGCGATTTCGATTTTTAGCTCAGCGATGCCGTTGAGTCCAAGTTTGTTAATTAAACGGTAAATGGTTGCAGCGGAGACAAACGCGGCCGCAGCAAGCTCTTTAGGCCTATATTGAAGGGTTTTTTTCGGGTTTGCCAGAATATAGTTGGCAAGCTCCTTTTCGCTATTCGTTAAATTGGCTAATTCTCTTATTTTAATTAAAATATTCATCGTTTCAAATCCTAACTTTTTAGAATGGGAACTTGTTTATAAGTCATTATACCACGGAAAAATGGCGCTAAAAAAGACGAGGACACGGAAATCCTCGTCTTTAACTTTATTATTTTTTCGGATGCTATCATTGCTTTCCGATTTTTCTCAGGTGCGCTTCGTTTATTTAATTTCGATGCCTTTCAAGTTTGCCGCGATGACTTCTGGTTTTTCGTCCATTTGAACTTGAGCGGCAGTAGCATACGCGCCTTCTAAAATGGGTGCATTAAAGAGAATTATTTCTTTTTCACTGATTTCTTCGACTGTTTCAATGTTCATTTTGGCGCTTCCGAGGTCATAGAAAGTGTAGACTTTGTCGGCTGCGTTACTTTCAATTGCTTCATTTACTGCGTCAAAACTTGTGCCGATGCCGCCATCTTCAGTTCCACCTGCGTGGGTGATAGAAACGTCTGGCGCGATTTCTTTGATAATATCATGCACCCCTTTTGCGACATCTTTGGAGTGGGAAATAATAACAACGCCATAAGGTTTAGTCATAAGTCAGCTCACCTCCGTTTGAATCATTGCGTGAAATAAGAGGGCAGAAGAGTATGCGCCCGGGTCAAGGTGGCCAATCGAACGTTCCCCAAGATAGCTTGCCCGTCCTTTAGTGGCTTTTAAATCTTTGGTTTTTTGTAAAGCCGCATCGACCACATCATCCGTTAAATCTTCTTGATGAAGCGCGTGAACAACCGGCTCCCAAACATCAATCATTGTTTTTTCGCCAGCATGAGATTTACCGCGTTTTTCAATGCCTTCTAGACCAGCTTCAATTACGTTTGTAAGGCCAACCGCATCGATTGTGTCCGAGTCAATTGCTTTACTCATATTTAAAAATGCTGTTCCGTAAAGAGGGCCAGATGCGCCGCCAACTTTGCTGACCATTGTCATTCCGGCCGTTTTGAAAACATCTTTTAAATCTGTGGGTTCTTTTTCTGCAAAAGCTTTTTTGAGTTCGCTAAGTCCGCGAGCCATATTGATACCGTGGTCTCCATCACCAATCGCTTGGTCGAGATCACTTAATAATTGTTTGTTTTCTTGTACACGTTCGCCGAAATCATTTAACCAGCGTAACGCCCAATCTTTATCATAAGTCATGATTCATTCCTCCAAATTTTATTACCAAGCAATTGTGTCCACTGGGAGTTTCAACATATCGACCCATTTTTCGTCTTCTAATTTTAAAATAGTTAGGGATAATCCGGCCATTTCAAGCGACGTCATATAATCACCAACGAGTGTTTTTTCCGCGCGAACGCCGGCATTTTTTAGAAGTTCATGGACATCATTTGCGAAAACATATTGCTCCATAAGTGGCGTTGCGCCCATGCCGTTAACAAGGACAACCACTTTATCGCCAGGTAGGAGTTTGCTTTCATTGCTAATCCGTTCGTATAGTTGCTTAGCTAAACTTGCAGATGGCATGATTTTTTCTCGTGTAAATCCTGGTTCACCGTGGATACCAATGCCAAGTTCGATTTCGTCATCACCGAGCTCGAATCCAGGATGTCCAACTTCGGGAACGGTACACGGAGAAAGCGCGACCCCAAGCGTTTTAACAGAAGCAATGACTTTTTCGCCAAGGGCTTTCAATTCTTCAAGGGATGCGCCTGCTTCTGCGGCAGCCCCGATAATTTTATGCACGAGAACAGTCCCGGCAACACCGCGGCGTCCCGTTGTAAAAGTACTGTCTTCCACAGCAATATCATCATCTACTACAATTTGTTCTACTTTAATATCATCAGCATCGGCTAAA
Organism: Listeria swaminathanii; assembly: GCF_014229645.1. Lineage (GTDB taxonomy): Bacteria > Bacillota > Bacilli > Lactobacillales > Listeriaceae > Listeria > Listeria swaminathanii. The sequence goes on from NZ_JAATOD010000005.1 coordinate 64,039, forward strand.
TCAGCCGCCATTTCGAAGTTCATTACGTCACCAGTATAGTTTTTCACGATTAAAAGCACACCAGCACCTTGATCCGCGGCTTTTATACCTTCATAAATTTGGTCTGGAGTTGGGGAAGTGAAAACATCGCCGCACACAGCCGCAGATAGCATTCCGCGACCTACATAACCAGCATGAGCCGGCTCGTGACCAGAACCCCCACCGCTTACTAGCCCGACTTTGCCTGGACGTTTATCATTTCTTGCAATGACGCGAGTTCCTTCAACACGGTGAACAATATCTGCGTGCGATTTAACTAAACCTTCCACCATTTGCTCTACAACTTGATCTGTACCGTTAAGAATCTTCTTCATCTGACAAAAAACCTCCTTTAAAATAGTCCTCTTACCTCAATTTCCCTTTACTAGAAAGTCAAAACGTGGTTGTTGCTTTTATTATACAACTTATAAAATGAAAACGCTTTAAAACCGCAAGAATGTGTCATAAATCCAGCAAAATGGTACAATGAAAGAGAGAATTTGAAAAGGGGAATTGTTATGCGAGATCAATCTAAAATGCCTTTAGTGGAACGGCTAGATGCTCATGCTAAATCCTGCCCAATATCACTCCATGTTCCTGGACACAAAAGTGGAGCAATTTATCCAGATGCTTGGCAAAAATTATTGAAATGGGACGTAACAGAAATTACTGGAATGGACGACTTGCATCACCCGGAAGATGTGATTTTGGAAGCAGAAGAGTTACTTGCAGAATGTTATGGGAGTAAAAAAAGTTATTTTCTAGTGAACGGAACAAGCGGGGGAAGCTTGGCGGTTATTATGGCAACTTTGAAGCGTGGGGAGAAAGTTTTAGTGCCGAGAGATGCGCATAAATCTATTTTGCATGGCATCGAACTGGCAGGCGGGGAGCCCTTATTTTTAACACCGGCGACAAATAAAGAAGTCGGCGTCGCGAGTGGTGTGACAACAGAACTTCTTGAAGAAACCTTACATAATCATCCAGATGTAAAACTATGTATTTTCACTTATCCGAGCTATTATGGAACGACTTTTAATTTACAAAAATGTATCCGAATTGCGCATGATTTTGGCGCGGTTGTGTTTGTCGATGAAGCGCACGGGGCCCACTTTTTAACAAGCTCAGAGTTTCCGAAAAGTGCGGTGGAGCTTGGCGCAGATGTGGTCGTTCAATCGACGCACAAGACGTTGCCGGCGCTGACGATGGGGTCTTACTTGCATGTAGTCAATGATTTGCCGATTTTTGAAAAACTACCTTATTATCTGCAAGTATTTCAAACGAGCAGCCCATCCTATTTAATTATGGCCTCACTGGATGCAGCGCGGAAATATGCGGCAACCTACACGGCGACTGACGTGGAAGCTTTTTGGAAAATGCGCGCCAGATGGATTAAGTGGCTAACGAAGAACCATTTTGACGTTATTTTGCCAGATGATCCACTTAAAATAATCGTCCGCAAAACGGGCTACACGGGCTACGAACTACAAGCGATTTTTGAAGAAAGTTCTTATTTTCCAGAACTGGCCGATGAATCGCAAGTGTTACTGATTTTACCATTAATCAAAAAAGGAATTGATTTCACGCCGATTAGTCGGATTCATTCTCCAGTGAAAAAAGAAATCGCGAAAGAGCCGTACGAAATGTCAGCGCCTTGCGAATCTAGTCTAGCGCTAACGTATGAAGAAATGCACACACGCGGCACCGAATTTATCTTAGTAGATGAAGCAATCGACCGCGTATCAGCCGAAACAATCTCGCTTTATCCGCCGGGCATACCAGCCGTAATCCGCGGAGAAAGCATCACAGAAAAACACATCCGCGAGCTAAAAAGCATTCGCACGCGCCACTACCAAGGCGGCGAAAAACTAGCCGAGAATTACATCCGTGTCTTCCGCTAATTTATGCTATAATCAAACAGAAAGCGACGCGAAAGGGAAAGGAAATTACGAAATGAAAGCAATTTTTATTACACTTGAAGGTCCAGATGGCTCTGGAAAAACTACAGTAGGAACACTACTTAATCAAAAAATGACGGAAGCTGGCATCGATTTCATTAAAACCCGCGAACCAGGTGGCAGCCCGATTTCAGAAAAAGTAAGAAACATCGTCCTAGGAATTGGCAACGAAGAAATGGATCCAAAAACAGAAGTGCTACTTATTGCAGGAGCGCGCCGCCAACATGTCGTTGAAACAATCCGCCCAGCTTTAGCAGCCGGAAAAACCGTGCTTTGTGACCGTTTCATGGATAGCTCACTTGCCTACCAAGGTGCCGGACGTGACATGAATATGGAACAAGTTTTACAAGTGAATTTGTATGCGATTGAAGATACATTGCCTGACCGGACGTATTACCTCGATGTACCTGCTGAGGTTGGTTTAGCTAGAATCGCCGCCAACAAAGGTCGTGAAGTTAATCGTTTGGATAAAGAAGACATTACCTACCATGAAAAGGTTCAAGCCGGCTATGAAAAAGTCATCAACATGTTTCCGGAGCGTTTTATGCGAGTGGATGCTACAAAGACACCTGAAGAAATCACAGAAACTATTTTAGCCGATATTTTACGACAATTATCCTAACACCAGACGTGACTTAAACCCTTAGACTCAAGTGCATATCACTCTTTAAAATGGCGTTTGTTTGCTATAATAGAAAAAAAGATAGATTTTTAGGAAGGGTTGATTTCTTTGAAACTGATATTTGCGATCGTCCAAGACCAAGATAGCAACCGTTTGTCTGACGCACTAACAAAAGGCAATTTCGGTGCGACAAAACTAGCCACTACAGGTGGATTTTTAAAAGCAGGAAACACAACATTTATCATCGGTACAGAAGATGAACGTGTAGAAGATGCCCTAGCAATTATTAAAGAAAACTGCAAAGCGCGCGAACAAATGATGACACCATCCGCATCCCTTGGAGTGACAGTAGATACCTACGTGCCTTATCCAATCGAAGTCCAAGTTGGCGGCGCAACAGTGTTTGTAATGCCGGTGGAGAATTTCCATCATTTTTAAAACAGATAGTGGAGAAACAGATAGTAGGTAAGAGCTATCTGTTTTTCTTTTGTTTCAGACCTTGGCAAATCAGTTTGAAATGTGTTACTATGTAAATGAAAAGAGAGCCATGCGCTAACATGACCCTCTAAATAAATGCAAACGCCATTTAAGATGGTGACAGCCTTATAAGATTCTTTAAAATCCACCTAGCCGTCAAGCTTATGGGTGGATTTTATTTTTTGTCATTTTTGCTGTTCATGATTGTTACGATTAAGACTGCAAAAGCAATCATCAGCGTAAGACTCTCGAAAACAGTCACACGTTTATCCTTTCCAGGTAACGCCTAAAAATAACATAAGCACCACCTACTTTCTATCGGTAGAACCGATGAAAAGGACTGATGCACCACCATAAACTTGCTTGCATCATAATTATAGCATCGATGTGGGGGCGAAAAAAGTGTGATTTATTGTTAGTGCTATTCATTTTTAGGTTTTTAAATAAGCTAAACGAAAAGTTGGAGGGACACGTATCAAATATAAAGAAAAATAGTCATTTATTTTCAATTTAACATACATATAAAGTTGCTTTTATTAATAAAAAGCATTTGAAATGATAATAATTTAAATATGTCACAAAATGCTCATCTTATTAAATTCATTGGTTTATTATGATATCTTTTTTTAGAACCAAAATATATAGATATGAGACAAACTATCTATAAAAAGTTAGAAGATAAAAATGCTTCATGTGAGGAGATAATAATATTGAATTATAAAAAATGGGTTGGATATTTGATTTTCTTTATTGTGTTGTTTAGCTTAGGAACGCTTATTTTTAACAACTTTAATATTGTAGTATTAATAGTTGCAACGGTTTCTTTCGCGATTGCAATTATTCCAGCTGTTAAGAATAAAACGGATAAGCCAATAAAATAACTGATAACAATAAAAAAAACCGCAGACAAAGCAATTTCTCGCTTTATCCGCAGTCTGAGGCCTATCTCACTCACGAGCTAGGCTTTTTATGCTCACTTAATCGTCAATTTCTGACCAACATGAATCATATTGCTTGGTAGTTTATTCCAAGCTTTGATGTTATCTACAGTTGTTTTATACTGTCTGGAAATGGCCCAAAGTGAGTCACCTTTTTTGACAGTGTATGTTTTTACTGTGGAATTGCTTGGTGTGTTTGTGCTTGGTTTAGCTGTGTTTGTTGTTGTAGATCCAGCGCTTACTTTAAGTTTTTGGCCTGGATAGATGAAATCGGATTTCAGGTTGTTCCAAGCTTTTAAGTTAGCGATAGTTACTTTGTTGTTGCTGGCGATTCTCCAAAGGGAGTCACCTTTTGCAACCGTGTAAACTTTAGCGTTTGTGCTCGTGTTCGTGCTTGGTTTGGAAGTATTTGTGTTTGTGCTCGGTTTAGATGTGTTTGTATTTGTATTCGTGTTTGTTGTAGTAGATCCAGCGCTTACTTTAAGTTTTTGGCCCGGATAGATGAAATCGGATTTCAAGTTGTTCCAAGCTTTTAGGTTAGCGATGGTTACTTTGTTGTTGTTCGCGATTCTCCAAAGTGAGTCACCTTTTGCAACTGTGTAAACTTTAGCGTTTGTGCTCGTGTTTGTACTTGGTTTAGATGTGCTTGTTCCTGTGCTCGGTTTGGATGTGTCTGTATTTGTTGTAGTAGATCCGGCGCTTACTTTAAGTTTTTGACCTGGGTAAATGAAATCGGATTTTAAGTTGTTCCAAGCTTTTAGGTTAGCAATGGTTACTTTATTGTTGTTCGCAATTCTCCAAAGGGAATCGCCTTTTACGACCGTATACATTTTGGCGTTTGTGTTGTTTGTATTTCCGGTATTGCCAGTATTTCCTGTGTTACCAGTGTTTCCAGAATTACCGCCAGTTGTTTTGCCGTTGTCGTACTGTGTTAAGTTATATCGGCTGATTAAATCATTTAATTTAGTTGCATAAGCCGTATCGGTTGCATACGTTCCTGTTAAAGCTTTTGTTGCGTCTTTGTAGGAAGTTGTGTTGCTTTTCCAAACTTTTGAGTAGTAGCTTGGGTTCCAACTCGGACCGCTGCGAATAACCTTGGCATAATCTTCTAGTGATTGATGGTAAGAAGGATATTTTCTGAATTTAGCTGTGATTGTGTAGTAGTTTCCTTTGCCGTCATCTTCTAGTGTTTGTTTTGTGTATGATTGGCCGTTGTATGCTCCTTTGATTCCGAAAAGATTGTAGTTGGGAGCTGAGCCTAATTCGCTCGTTCCATAGGCGCTCTCTAAAATTGCTTGAGCGATCATGACGGATGCGTACAGGTCATTTTCTGCTGCAATTTGGGAAGAAGAGGCTTGGATTGTTTGAATAAAGCTTTGAACCGTTGCACTTGAACGGAGTGCAGATTTTTGTAATAGGTTATAAGTAGCTGGTGTAGAGTAGCTTGTTACGCTATTGGGATTGCTAACTGTAGCGGGTTCTGCTGGAGTTTGTTCTACTTTGTCAGCCACGGGTTTCGCTTCTTCTGGTGTTTTTGTTTGTTCTTTTGTTTCAGTAGGTTTTGCTTCAATAGTTTTTTCTGTTGTGTTTTCGGGAGTGGCAGTTGCTGGTGCTTCTGTAGCTGTGTTAGCTTCTGCGCTTTTAGATGCTTCGTCAGCAGGCGCTGTTTCGTCTGCGCTAACGATTACTTCGATTCCTGGAACTGTGATAGAGGTTGCAATGGCAGTAACCCCAGCAATCGTTGCACTAGTTTTGAACTTTTTACTTTTTTTGTTTTTCTTTTCTTCTTTTAAAGTTTCAAGGATACGTTCTTTTCTCGTTTTTTGCATGGTAAGTCACTTCCAATTCTTTTAAATATTCTACATCCATTATTACATACTTCACATTGCTTATGAATGATATCGACAAATTGTAATTAAATTGTCAAAAAGGCTTGTCTTTGTTATACTGAATATAAGCAAGTGCTTACTTAGTTGAACGGGGGTAAAATAATGATTACAAATGAATCCATTATGGATGCAACGCTTTCTATGATGGCGAAACATGGCATTAAGGGCTCCACAACAAGACAATTAGCAGAAGCCGCTGGAATAAATGAAGCTACGATTTTTAAAAAATTTAAGAGTAAAGACAATCTCATTCATATGACGCTGGAAGTTCAATTTGAAAGTATGAAGGCGGAAATCAATCAATTTTTTGATAAAGATTTTGAAAGTGCTAAAGTATTTTTACGTCAGGCGAGTCAGTTTATTTCGGATATTTATGAAAAATATCGTGACTTTATGGTGATTTCTGTCCGTGAAATGGGCAGTAAAGATATGGAATTTATTGATCCGTCAATTGTGGAATATTTGTATGAGCGGGTTAATCAAAAAGTGAAAGAAATGGTTCCAAGTAAGAACTCTGCGCAAGAAGCAGATGCGATTTCTTTGATTTTAAATAGTGTTATTTTGCTTATTATGGTGGAAAAAGTGCGCGATGATATTTATAAGCGCCCGCCAACAATCACAACAACAGCTGATTCTTTAGCAGATGTCTTGTTAAAATTATTGAAATAAATCACGAAAAGTTAAATAAAAGTTAAGTATTTTACATTTTATCTTGTAAGCTTAGATTTTCTATGTTAAACTCGTAGACGATTAGAGCGATAATAAATATGTAGTTTTGCCTGTTAGGTGAGGCTCCTATGCAAACACAGGCCACTGCCCAAAAATGTCCAAAGACGCCAATGGGTAGAACAGGGATTGTCGGATTAAGGCTTTCCATAATGTGGCTAAGAGTATTCTTTACGTTGCATAGTGCCAAAACTTTAGCGAGGGGAGTCTGTTTTAGTATGCGTATAAATGCAGCAGTCCTTGCCAAAGTTTTGGTAAGGACTTTTTTCATGTTTATTATGAAAATAATTATCTGGGAATGACAATCTTTTTTTCAGACAATTAAGCTTAGATAAAATTCGAAAGGAGATGAAGGCAATGGCTTATCGACAGGAAGAGGAAGTAGAAGAACCGGACTCGTATTATAGTAATCAAGCTGCAAGAGTGACTAACCTTCATCTCTGGCGCACATAAACGTTATTCTCAGCTTGCCTAGAAAGAATTGGAGGCAAGGAAAATGAAAAAACTACATGGAAAAATGCAAGGTAACAATTTGCTCAAAGAATCACAAATGGGTAGAGAGAAAGTTTTGGAAAAGTTAGGTGTAATGGAAACGGGGCTAACGAACGTCGAAGTTACGGAACGGCTGGCGGAGTTCGGCCCGAATCAAACGGTGGAAGAAAAGAAGGTGTCGAATTTACGATTGTTTATTCGGGCATTCAACGATCCGTTTATCTATATTTTAGTAATGTTAATGGTTGTTTCGTATTTGACGGACGACATGGAAGCGACTGTGATTATGGCGCTGATGATACTCGCGAGTGGGGTGCTTGGCTTTATTCAAACGAGTAGAGCGGAGCGGGCGAGTTATGCGCTGAAAAACATGGTGAAAAATAAAGTGAACGTTATCCGGGACGATAGCTTAGTTGTGGTGGCGCAAGATGAAATTGTACCGGGAGATTTGATTGAAATTTCGGCGGGGGATATTATTCCGGCAGATGCGCGCGTGATTTCGGCTACGGATTTATTAATTAATCAGTCGGCGCTCACAGGAGAATCGATTCCAGCTGAAAAATTTGTGGAAGACAAGCGTGCCAATCCAGAAATTTTTGAGCGGGAAAACTTATTGTTTATGGGAACGGATGTGTTAAGTGGACATGGCCGGGCGGTTGTTTTGCGAACAGGAAGCTCCACGTTTTTCGGCTCGCTATCAATTGCAGCTACAGAGCGCCGCGGCGACACGAGTTTTGATAAGGGTGTTAAATCGATTTCGAAATTGCTTTTTTACTTTATGATAGTGATGGTTCCGATTGTATTTATGATTAACGGTCTTATGAAAGGCAATTGGTTAGAGGCATTTCTTTATGCGGTGGCGATTGCGGTTGGTCTTACGCCGGAGATGCTGCCGATGATTGTAAGCACGAACTTGGCAAAAGGTGCTATCAATATGTCGTCGAAAAAGGTAATTATGAAAGAACTGAGCGCGATTCAAAATATCGGCGCGATGGATATTTTATGTACGGATAAAACAGGAACGCTCACAGAAGACAAGCTAGAACTGGTGAAATATATTGATAGTGCGGGAGTAACTTCTGAAAGTGTCCTAAAAATGGCTTATTTAAATAGTTATTTCCAAACGGGTTGGAAAAATGTTTTAGATCATGCTGTGATTGCGAAGTTGGACGAAAATGCTGCGGCTGGTTGGACAAAAGTTGGCGAGATTCCATTTAATTTTGATCGGCGTCGTTTGAGTGTGGTGGTCGAAAATAGCACGGAAACAAGGATGATTACAAAAGGTGCGGTGGAAGAAATGCTCACTGTATGCACTCATAAGGAATTTGATGGCGTTATTTCAACACTAAATGAAGCAGAAAAGAGCGAACTACAAGAAATGTGTGCAGAAATGAATCGCTCGGGAATTCGAGTAATTGCGGTGGCGTATAAAACTGGAAAAGTTGGGGAAGCATTTACGAAAACGGATGAGGAACAAATGATTATTGCCGGGTTCTTAGGTTTCCGCGATCCAGTGAAAGCGTCAACCAAAGAAGCAATCGCGCAGCTTTTCAAGAATCAAATCAACGTGAAGGTTTTGACGGGTGATAACGAAATCGTTACGAAACGGATTTGTCAGGAGGTTGGCATACCGGCGAACGGATTTTTACTAGGTGCAGATGTGGAGGAATTATCCGATGAAGAACTTACGCGCGAACTGCGAAAATACCATATTTTTGCGAAATTAACGCCGATGCAAAAATCGCGAATTATCGGCTTGCTTAAAAAAGCGGGGCATACAGTGGGATTCCTCGGAGATGGAATTAATGACGCACCGGCGCTTAGGAAAGCGGACGTTGGGATTTCGGTGGATACAGCGGCGGATATTACGAAAGATGCCAGCTCGGTCATTTTGCTTGAGAAAAGTTTAACGGTATTAAATGATGCGGTGATGGAAGGACGGAATGTATTCGGGAATATTTTGAAATACTTGAAAATGACGGCCAGCTCAAACTTTGGGAATGTGTTTAGTGTTTTGGTGGCGAGTGCATTCATCCCATTTTTACCGATGCTATCATTACATTTGCTCTTACAAAACTTGCTTTATGATTTCTCTCAATTAACGCTACCTTGGGATAAAATGGATCGGTCGTTTTTGAAAAAGCCGCATCAATGGGAACAAAAAGGCATGTTGCGTTTTATTCTTTGTATTGGTCCGGTGAGTTCGATCTTTGATATTGCGACGTTTCTAATTATGTGGTTTGTGTTTAGTGCGAATACGGTGGCGGAGCAAGCTTTATTCCATAGTGGCTGGTTTGTTGTCGGATTACTCACGCAAACGTTGGTTGTACACATGATTCGAACAGAAAAAATACCATTCATCCAAAGTCGGGCAACTGCTCCAGTGATGATTGCGACGCTTGTTGTGATGACGCTGGGGATTGTTATTCCATTTACTGGATTTGGACATAGTATTGGTTTTGTCAGCTTGCCAGGCAGCTATTTCCCATGGCTGATTTTGATTCTGGTTGGCTATATGGCAACGATGCAGTTAGTAAAAACGCTTTACATTCGGAAATTCCGGGAGTGGATTTAAATGCGTGCGGGCAAGGTGCTATTTGTAACGTATTTGCTTCTGGTGGTTTGGAGTTTGCTGCTCGTTTATAGTACGAGTTACGGGGTTGCGATCATGCGGTACAAAGTGGAGCCGGGATACTTTTTTAATAGGCAGCTCATTTTTTATGGGCTGGGGTTTGTCGGTTTGCTCGTTTGTTCGCGTATTAATGTGCAATTGTTTTATCGGCGGTGGACGTTGCGGGTTTTGGCGGGGAGTTTGGTTGGATTGTTAATTCTAGTGCTTTTGACGGGAAGCGCGGCGAACAATGCGCAACGCTGGTTGTCTATCGCAGGTGTTACATTTCAACCGACAGAAACGGTGAAACTACTGCTAATATTAGTAATCGCAACAGTTTTCTTGAAAAAAGGTTGTGGGGTGCGTGTGCAATATTGGTTGCTCGGATTTTTATTTCTAACAGTAGGACTTGTCTTCTTACAGCCGGATTTAGGGACGGCGCTGATTTTAGGTGTCATTGGGGTGGCTTTGTTTTTAACGAGCGGAGTCGGCCTCACGCGCCTTGTTCGGGTGACAATTTGGGCATTCGGTCTCTTATTACTTGCAGCTACTCTGATTTACTTCTTTCACCCTGACTTTTTTAGTTCAGCAAAATTGGGACGGTTCGCTTTTCTGGACCCATTTAATCTTAATAATCTAGATGCTTCTTATCAACTTAGGAATGGTTATTACGCGATTGGAAGTGGTGGTGTTTTTGGAAATGGGCTTGGTGGGAGTGTTCAGAAATTAGGGTATTTGCCGGAGCCGCATACGGATTTTATTATGACGGTGGTTGCGGAGGAGCTTGGCGTTTTTGGTGTTATTTGGACGATTTTTTTACTGATGCTACTTAGTTTTACGGCGCTTTATATTGCTATTCATAGTCAGTTTATTTTTGATTCGATGGTTTGTATTGGGGTGGCTACTTGGGTGTCGGTGCAGATGTTTTTGAATCTTGGTGGAGTGAGTGGGATTATTCCGCTTACTGGGGTGCCGCTGCCATTTATTAGTTATGGTGGAAGTTCGGTCGTGATGCTTTCGTGTGCAGTAGGATTTGTGCTAGCGGCGGCAAGGCGGAACAAAACTAGAGAGGTCGTGTATTTATGAAGCGAGATGTGTTTTATAATCGGATTATTTTATCGGTGTTTTTATTATCTTTGGTTAGTTGTGTGGCGATTTATTTTGCGCAGAAGACGAATCAGTATGATACGAATTTTTTAGGAATGCAGTTGGTGTTTTTGGCAATCGGGGCGCTGACTTGTTTTGGAGTGTCGCGGCTTCCGGTGGAGTTTTTACGGCATCATGCGATTTGGCTGTACGTGATTATGGTGATTACGCTGCTAGGGATACTCATTCCAAACCCCTTAGTGCAAAATATAAACGGGGCAACGCGTTGGTACCGATTTGCTGGGTTATCTTTTCAGCCATCTGAAGTAGTGAAATCGATTTTTATTTTTGTGTTGGCGCATTTTGCGGTGAAATATCAAGCGCAAAAATGGAAGCAACTGGGAATTTTGGCGGTTCTGACAGGGATTGTTTTGCTGTTAATTATGAAGCAACCGGATCTCGGGACGACAATTGTTTACGGGGTTACGGCGCTGGCGATTATCTTGCTGGCAATCAGGTCTACGAAACTAATGGTTGGGATTATTACATTGATGTTAACTACAGCGACGGTCGGAATGTATGTTATTGTGTATCATATTAGTTTGCTAGAAAAGATTGGCTTTCATGCGTACCAGTTTTCGCGGATTCAGACGTGGCTTGATCCAACGACTGATCCGGATGCGGTGTATCAACTTAATTTATCGATGAAGGCGGTTGGTTCGGGGATGATGACGGGGAGTTCAGGGACCAATGCGTATATTCCTGAAAGCCATACAGATATGATTTTTAGTACGATTGGCCATCAGTTTGGTTTTGTTGGTGTAAGTTTGCTGCTGATTTTATTTATGTTGCTGATTCATCAATTGATTATGGCAGCACTTTTGATGAAGCATACTTTTTCTTCGCTTGTTTTAGCGGGTTTTGCAGTGAGTTTTGCATTTAATATTTTTGAGAATATTGGCATGACTGTTGGACTTATGCCGCTGACGGGGATTCCGCTTCCTTTTATTAGTTATGGTGGGAGCGCTGTGCTTGGTAATTTTATTGCGGTGGGCGTTGTGCTAGCGATTATTCGGTCAGATGCTCATTTAACAGAAGAAAAAAACCAGCTGTCATGACGACAACTGGTTTTTTAAGTTTTATTTATTCTTATAAAGGTCAACAATTTCTTTCGCTAAATCTTTGAAAGTGATTGCATTCATTAAGTGGTCTTGTGCGTGAACGAGTAGAAGGGAAACTTCTGTTTTTTCGCCACGTGCTTCACCTTGTATAAGTTTTGTTTGAGAATGATGCGCTTCAAGTAGTGCTTGTTCTGCTTGGGCGATTTGTTCGTCTGCTTGAGCGAAATCCCCTTTTTTAGCGGAATCAATGGCTAACATAGCATCACTTTTAGCGTTACCACCGAACACGATCAAGCTCATAATAGTTTGCTCTAAATCCATCTGTAAACACGTCCTTAAAGTTTTGGTTTTTAAAAATTATTCAGCAGTAACGCCTTCAGCAGCAAGTGCTTCTTTTTCACGACGTAGCTCTTGGATTTGAGCAATTTTCGCGAATGGAAGGAAGATTAGGATAGATAGACCTAAGTTTACAGCTGCAAGTACGCCACCAGCGATACTTTGTGTTGCAAGTGCTCCACCGATAATTGGTGGTGTAGTCCAAGGAGTTACGATAGTACAAGCTGGTACCCAACCGATAGCTGTTGCAATGTAAGCTACAGTTACAAGTACAAGTGGTGCCAAGATGTACGGAATGAACATAATTGGATTCAAGACGATTGGAAGACCAAACATCATTGGTTCGTTAATGTTGAAAATACCTGGCGCTGCAGACAATTTAGAAACTGTCATGTACGCTTTATGTTTACGAGCTACGATAAAGATAGCAATGATTAAACCGATAGTTGCCCCAGTTCCGCCTAAGTTAACGAAAGAGTCAAAGAAAGGTTTGTTAACGATGTAAGGAAGTTCTTTACCAGCTTCTAATGCTTTTACGTTAGCTTCGATAGCTGGGATGTTGATTGTTTGCATGAACGGGTCGATAATGTTCGCACCGTGTAAACCAAAGAACCAAAGGAAAGCAGAAACGAATGCAAGTAGCAATGCTGCTGGCAAGGAGTTTGCAAGACCCATGAACGGTTCTTGTACTAATTCGTAGAAAGAAATTACTAAGTTAGTCACACCAGCTGCTTGGAAGAACGCAGTGATAAGACCAAAGATAGAAACAGTGATCATTGCAGGGAATAAAGCTGCGAATGAACGAGAAACTGCCGGTGGAACACCATCAGGCATGTTGATAACCAATTTCGGGCTACCACTTAAACGAGTAAAGATTTCAGTGGAAAGAATTGCAATAATTAAAGCTAAGAAAAGACCAGTTGATCCAAGACCACCAGTGTTTGGGATACCGTCAACACCTGGAGCGATTGCGCCAATAGTGAAGAAAGTAGCTACAGAAACTACTGCGGAAGAAAGTGGATCTTTGTCATAAGATTTAGCTAAGTTGTAAGCTACAGTGAAAGCGATAAGTAATGCTAAGATAGCAAAAGTACCGTTCCAAACGTTTCCGCCGAATGCTTGCCAAGTTCCTTCACCAAATAAGTTATTCATGAATTTTTGGTAAGCTGGAATTGGGAAGTTGTTAATTAAAACGGCGAAAGACCCTAGAATCATTAGAGGCATAGTTGTGATAAAACCATCACGAATTGCTACTAGATGACGTTGTCCACCAATTTTGGCAGCGTAGGGAATGAAATATTTTTCCATAAATGCGATAAAACCATTCATTTTTTATTCTCCTTTTTTGAGGATAAAGTAATAGCACGGATTAAGACAGATACATAATTTCTAAAACTGCGTGTTATTACGTTACCTCTTCCATTTTTTATAATTTTCAGCTAGACAGCTGTAATTACCCTCTTTTTACTTCATTAAATCTAATGCTTGTTCTAAAACTTTGTCGCCTTTCATCATTCCGTAATCAACACTGTTAATAACAGCTAACGGAATACCTTTTGGCTCTAATTTTTTCTTCATGTTTCCTTCTAAGAAACGTACTTGTGGTCCAAGTAATAAAACATCAATTTCATCTAAATGGTTAGCTGCTTCTGCTTCGGCAACTGCGAAGATTTTTGCTTCAATACCTTGTGCTTCAGCTGCTTTTTCCATTTTTGTAACTAGTAAGCTGGTAGACATACCTGCTGAACATACTAACATGATTGTTTTCATGATTATTTCCTCCTCTAGATAATTCTCTTAACACTTATTTATATATGCAAGTACCGTGCCAACTTTAAATGTGGCTATAAAAGGGTTTTCATTTTGTTTTTTGCTTACACATTGGCTTTTTTTGTGTGTAAATTTTACACACATTGCGATATTAACGGAATCTTTATGCGGGTCTTTAGAATCTTAACACTGTCTTTATACGTTTGTTGGTAGGATTAGTGGTGGAAAGAGTACGGTGAAGGGGTGAACGGAAAATGGGTGTTGTTCTAGTAATTGCTGGAATCATCGGTTTAGCTTTGTTGGTATATTTATTTTATGTGTTGTTTAGAGGTGAGGATTTATGAAGTATATTGTGATGCAGGATGTGTTTTTTGTTGTATTGTTGTTAGTTTTAGCAGTGCCACTTGGGATTTATATGTATAAAGTGATGATTGGCGAAAAGGTGTTTTTATCGAGAGTGCTTGAGCCAGTTGAGCGGTTTGGTTATCGTTTGATGGGTGTGAGTGACGCGGGGATGTCGGCGAAACGTTATGCGATATCGGTGCTTGCTTTTAGTGCGGTTGGTTTTGTATTTGTTATGGCTGTACTAATGTTGCAAGGATTTTTACCACTTAATCCAGAAGGTATGAAGGGGCTTAGCTTTAGTCTTGCGTTTAATACGGCGGCGAGTTTTGTGTCGAATACGAACTGGCAGGCTTATTCTGGTGAGGCGGCATTATCGTATTTTTCACAGTCGATTGGCTTAACGGTGCAGAATTTTGTTTCTGCAGCGACAGGGATTGCAGTTTTATTTGCGGTAATTCGCGGCTTTATATGGAAGAAACAGAAAACGGTCGGGAATTTTTGGCAAGATTTATTTCGAGTGACGCTTTATATTTTATTACCACTTTCGCTTGTATTGGCGCTAGTTTTGGTGTCGCAAGGGGTGGTGCAATCATTTGCAGATTATTCGGTTGTGGAAACGCTTGAAAATGGTGCGAAACAATTGATTCCGCTTGGACCGGCTGCAAGTCAAATTGCGATTAAGCAACTTGGAACAAATGGTGGTGGCTTTTTCGGAGCGAATTCTGCTTTTCCGTTTGAAAATCCATCTAGTTTTACTAATTTAATTGAGATGCTGGCGATTTTGCTTATTCCGGTGGCGCTTGTTGTGATGTTTGGGCGCGCGGTGAAAGATAGTAAGCAAGGGCGCGCAATTATGACAGCGATGTTAATTGTTTTTGTTGTTGGGGTCGTGGCGATTACTGTTTCCGAACAATTTGCGGGGCCGAGTTACCAAGGTGTTGCGACTTCTGGAAGTATGGAAGGTAAAGAAGTGCGTTTTGGTGTTGGTGGATCGTCGCTTTTCGCGGCTTCAACGACGGCTGCTTCGAACGGTGCGGTGAACACGATGCATGATAGTTTAACGCCGCTTGGTGGGCTTGTTCCAATGTTCTTTATGCAGCTTGGCGAGGTCATTTTTGGCGGAGTTGGTAGTGGGCTTTATGGGATGATTGGATTTATTATTTTGACGGTGTTTATCGCGGGGCTTTTGGTTGGGCGGACACCGGAATATTTAGGGGAGAAAATTGAACCTTATGATATGAAAATGGTTTGTTTACTCATTTTAGTTCCGCCGCTGTTGACGCTTTTTGGTACGGCGGTTGCGGTGATGATGCCGAGTGTGCAAGCTTCGGTTTCGGCGAGTGGGGCGCATGGTTTCTCTGAGGTGCTTTATGCGTTTACTTCGATGGGAAATAATAATGGTAGTGCTTTTGCGGGATTTGCGGCAGACACGACATTTACTAATATAGTCGGCGCAGTAATGATGTTATTTGCTCGTTTTATTCCGCTAGTTGCAGCGCTTTACTTGGCGCAAAATATGGCTTTGAAAACGCCGGTCGCAGCGAGCAGTGGGACGTTATCGACGAAAAATGGCATGTTTATTGGTCTTTTAATTGGGGTTGTGGTGCTTATTGGCGCGCTTAGTTTCTTGCCAGCGCTCGCACTTGGACCGATTGCGGACTTCTTTACAACTTTCAAATGAGGTGAATGGAAATGATGGAAAATGGTATTTGGAAAGATGCGCTGATTCAGTCGATGAAAAAACTGTCTCCTAAACTGCAAGTGAAAAACCCAGTCATGCTGCTCGTTTATGTGGGCGCAATTTTGGCAACAAGTTTGTATTTTCTTGGCTTTTTCGGAATTTCGGATGAGAAGTCTGGCTATACGCTCGCGATTGCGCTTATTTTATGGTTCACGGTGTTATTTGCGAATTTTGCGGAGGCGATTGCGGAAGGTCGTGGTCGGGCGCAAGCGGATAGTTTGAAAATGGCGCGGAAAGATGTTTTAGCTCGGAAGTTGAAAAAGGTAGAGGATAAAGCTGATGTGGTGGAAGTAGCTTCGAATGATTTGAAAAAAGGGGATATTGTTTATGTGCTTGCGAATGAACAAATTCCGATGGATGGCGAAGTGATTGAAGGTGCGGCCTCTGTTGACGAAAGTGCGATCACCGGGGAGTCGGCGCCAGTAATTCGAGAGTCTGGCGGTGATAGAAGCGCTGTGACTGGCGGGACTACACTTGTTTCCGACTGGCTTGTTATTCGGGTAACGGCAGTTTCTGGGGAAAGTTTCTTAGATAAAATGATTGCGATGGTGGAAGGGGCTTCGCGGAAAAAGACGCCAAATGAGATAGCTTTGCAAATTTTGCTTGTGACCCTTTCGATTATTTTTCTGGCGGTTTCAGCGACACTTTTACCATTTACTGAATTTGCGAGTAAACAGGCGGGTGCTGGCTCGGCGATTTCGATTACGAATGTGATTGCTTTACTTGTTTGTTTGGCGCCGACAACGATTGGTGCACTGCTTTCATCAATTGGGATTGCTGGGATGAGCCGATTAAATCAAGCGAATGTGTTAGCGATGAGCGGTCGGGCGATTGAGGCGGCTGGGGATGTGGACGTGCTTTTGCTTGATAAAACGGGGACGATTACACTTGGAAACCGGAAAGCGAGCGAATTTTTGCCAGTGGATGGCGTGACGGAACAAGAGCTAGCAGATGCGGCTCAACTTTCCTCCATTGCGGATGAAACGGCGGAAGGTCGGAGTATTGTCGTGTTAGCGAAAGAGCGATTCGATATTCGCGGTCGCGATTTTGCCGAAATGCACGCAGAATTTGTTCCATTTACTGCAACAACACGAATGAGCGGGATTGATTACCAAGAAAATACGATTCGAAAAGGCGCGGCGGATGCGGTTCGAGCCTATGTAACGGCGAATGGCGGTACGTATCCAAAAGAGTGCGATGCGATTGTAAGTAAAGTGGCTGGCGCTGGTGGAACGCCGCTTGTAGTCGTTCGAAATAATAAAGTACTTGGCGTGATTTATTTAAAAGATATCGTGAAAAATGGTGTGAAAGAACGTTTTCTTGATTTGCGAAAAATGGGTATTAAAACAATTATGATTACTGGGGATAACCCAATGACCGCGGCGGCGATTGCGGCAGAAGCGGGAGTGGATGATTTTCTAGCAGAAGCAACACCAGAAGCAAAATTGGAATTAATTCGCGAATATCAACGTGAAGGACATTTAGTAGCGATGACTGGAGACGGAACGAATGATGCGCCGGCTCTTGCGCAAGCTGACGTGGCTGTTGCAATGAACACGGGGACGCAAGCTGCAAAAGAAGCCGGGAATATGGTTGACCTTGATTCTAGCCCAACGAAATTAATTGATATTGTGCGGATTGGAAAACAGCTGTTAATGACGCGTGGCGCGCTGACAACTTTTAGTGTTGCGAATGATTTAGCGAAATACTTTGCGATTATTCCGGTGCTGTTTTACGGGATCTTCCCACAACTTGAAGCGCTCAATTTAATGGGATTAACGAGCCCAACGAGTGCCATTTTATCCGCGATTATTTACAACTCATTGATTATCATTTTCTTAATTCCGTTATCTTTAAAAGGCGTGAAGTACCGCGAAATGCCAGCGGGGAAATTACTGAGCCGCAATATGTTGATTTACGGACTTGGTGGACTGATTGCGCCATTTATCGCGATTAAATTGATTGATATGCTGTTAACTGTTTTAGGAATCGTTTAAGAGGGGGAGAAAACATGAAAAGATTTATGCAAATTTGGAAGCCGGCAGTTGTTGGATTTCTACTTTTGACATTGGTATGTGGCGTGATTTATCCGGGTGTTGTCACAATTATTGCAGGTGCAGCTTTCCACGACAAAGCAAATGGCAGTATAATAGAAGAAAAGTTAGCAGATGGCACAACTGGAAAAATTGGTTCTGCTGAAATTGGCCAAACATTTACCAAACCTGAGTATTTGATTGGGCGGGCGGCGAGTGACGGCGCGGCAACCAATTTAAACCCGACTAGCGAAGAACAAAAACAATTAGTAGAAAAACGGATTGCTTGGTGGCATAAATTAGACCCAACGAACAATCGAGTTATTCCGATGGATCTCGTGACAGCATCAGCAAGTGGCGTGGATCCAGATATTTCAGAAGAAGCCGCTGCGTATCAAGTGGACCGGATTTCCAGAGAACGCGGAATTTCCACCAAAGTGGTCAAAGAAATTATTGCGGAAAACACGAACGAGCGATTGTTAGGTTTTTGGGGTGAGCCAACTGTGAATGTATTACAAGTCAATTTGGCATTAGATAGTTTGAAAATGTAAGTAGTTGGAGGCGAGTATATGGAAACGAATCGTCCAAGTCCGGATGCGCTATTAGTGAATTTGCAAGAAGAAACAGAGTCGTCTGTAGGTAAATTGAAAATATATTTTGGTTTTGCAGCGGGTGTGGGGAAAACGTATGCGATGTTGAGTGATGCCAAAGATCAATTAGCAGCTGGCGTGGATGTAGTCGCTGGCTATATTGAGCCTCATGCTCGGGAAGAAACGCTGAGAATGTTAGTTGGAATCCCAGTTATTCCACCTAAAGCAATCAACCATAAAAATATTGCGCTCAAAGAATTCGATTTGGACGAAGCGTTGAAACGGAAACCGGAGCTGATTTTGGTGGACGAGCTTGCCCATACGAATGCAGCAGGTGTGCGGAATAAGAAACGTTTTCAAGATGTGGAAGAGTTGCTCCAAGCGGGAATTGATGTGTATACAACGGTAAACGTGCAACATATCGAAAGCTTGAATGATATTGTGGAAGGCATCACCAAAGTGGCTGTCCGCGAAACCATTCCGGACTATGTTTTTGATGAAGCGGACCGCGTAAAGCTAATCGATATCGAACCGGATGAACTTTTAAAGCGTCTTGAACAAGGGAAGATTTACCAGCCAGAACGCGCCCGCACAGCTATGCAGAACTTTTTCACTAGAGAAAATTTGAAATTGTTGCGCGAAATTGCGATGCGTAAAGCGGCTGACCGAATTAGCCATGAATATGACCAGACCGGGATTTATCCAGAAAAACGCGCAAGTAGTAAGTGGCTCGTCTGCATCGGGACGTCTCCATCATCTGCGAAACTCATTCGCTGGACAGCGCGCACCGCCGAGGCTTTCCGTGCTCCGTGGACTGCCCTTTATATTGAAAATGAAGAAAATGATTATATGACCAAAGCGGAGAAAAAATGTTTGCGTGAAACGATGGAACTCGCGGAACGACTGGGCGCAGAAATTGTCACGCTCGCTGGACATGATATTGCAGAAACGGTAGCCGAATATGCCCGTTTGACCGGGGTGACGAATATCGTTGTTGGGAAATCGCGTCGTCGTATGGGATTGCGGTCTTTGTTTGAAGATGATTTTGAAGACCAGCTGATTACGCACCTCGATAATGTCGATATGCACATTATCCCTTCTAGCCAACCGCAGACAAAAAAACGGCGAATGAAAATGCGCTTTAAAAGCTTCCTAACTTGGCACGATATGGCGAAAATGGTCTTGCTACTCACTTTGGCGACAGCGATATGTGTTGGATTAAGCGAATTTGGCATTGGCGACCAAAATGTTATTATGGTGTATATTTTATCCGTTTTAATTATTTCTCGGGTAACAAGTGGCTATGTTTACGGTGTCCTCGGTTCTATCATTGGTGTCATGTTATTTAATTTCTTTTTCACATCACCACTGTATACATTTAATACGATTCAAGCCGGTTATCCAGTGACTTTTGGTATCATGCTCTTAGTTGCTTTGATCACAAGTGCGCTAACCGTCCGAATTAAAACGCAAGCCAGCCTTGCAGTTGAGCGAGAGCGCCGAACGGAAGTGCTTTATGAAATCAATAAACGGCTGTTAGTAACGCGCAACTTAAAAGGAATTATTAATTTAACCAATGAATATATTTTGCATTTATTTAACCGTTCCGTTATTTTTTATTCTACTGATCCCGCCAAAAGTAACGAAGGGATTTTCGTGCAAGCGGAAGGGAAAGAGGATGCGAACGCGCTTCTTAGTGCGGACGAGGAAGCTGTTGCACACTGGGTTTTTAAAAATAAAAAACGAGCGGGCGCAGGAACTGATACGTTGATGGGGGCATTTGGATATTATATGCCAGTGATGTCACAAGGCAAAGTGCTTGGCGTCATTGGGGTTTCGTGCTCGGCCGAAGAAGGTCCACTCACACAAGATAATCGGATATTTTTACGAATGATTAGCTCGCAAGTCGCACTGGCCCTAGAACGGCAATATTTATCAGAAGAACAACGCCAAATCGTCATCGAATCTGCGAAAGAAAAAATGAGAAGTAATTTGCTTCGGGCGATTTCGCATGATTTAAGAACACCACTTACAGGCATCATTGGCGCAAGTTCAGCCTTGCTTGAAAAAGAAACCGAGCTAGATAAAGAAACCGAGCGAAACTTAATTAAAGGTATTAAAGATGACTCTGGCTGGCTTATTCGGATGGTCGAAAATTTACTTTCTGTAACGCGAATTAGCGAAGGCTTGGTGAGTTTGGAACGCGCTCCAGAAGCCGTGGAAGAAATTGTTGGCGAAGCAGTTGGTCGAATTAAAAAACGCTTCACCGACCGAATTATTCATGTCAAAGTGCCGCGCGATCTGCTTATGGTTCCTATGGACGGGACATTAATCGAGCAAGTGCTCATTAATTTAATGGAAAATGCGCTACGCCACGGTGGACCTGAGGCAGAAGTATGGGTAGATGTGACGAAAACGAAGCAAAATGCGATTTTTAGCATCCGTGATAACGGTAAAGGAATTCCGGAAAATCGCTTGCCGGATTTATTTGACACTTTTGCAGTAGAGGCGAGAGAACGTTCGGATATGTCCCGTGGTCTAGGGCTTGGATTATCGATTTGCATGTCGATTATTCGGGCGCATGACGGGACTTTAGAAGCGAAAAATAACGAACATGGCGGTGCGACATTCTGGTTCACTTTGCCATTAGATGGAGGAGATGGAAAATGAACAGCAAACGACTTGTGCTAATTGTGGAAGATGAAGAAGGCATCAGTAATTTTATTTCGGCTGTGTTGACGGCTAGCGATTATGCAGTGATTAAAGCGGTGAACGGAAAAGAAGCGCTGGAGCAGACGGCTAGCCATTCGCCAGACGTTGTGCTGCTTGACCTTGGTTTGCCCGATGTGGAGGGGCTTGATGTGCTTCGTGATATTCGCGTTTGGTCCAAAGTGCCGATTATTGTCGTATCCGCGCGTGATCATGAACGGGAAAAAGTGACAGCGCTTGACCTCGGTGCCGATGATTATATTACGAAGCCGTTTGGGACATCGGAACTACTGGCGCGCATTCGAACTGCTTTGCGACATATTCAACCGAGCAGCAAAGATACGCCAAATGACCATATTATCCGCATTCAAGACCTGTATATCGATGACGACCGCCGACTTGTCAAAATGGGCGATACGGAAATTCATTTTACACCGATTGAATATAAAATTTTGCTCTTATTAGCTCGCCACGCTGGGAAAGTACTCACACACGACTTCATTATTCGCGAAATTTGGGGACCATACCCAAGTGAAAATCAAGCGCTTCGGGTGAACATGAGTAATATCAGGCGTAAAATCGAAAAAAACCCTGCTGAACCAGTGTATATTTTGACGGAAGTAGGGGTTGGGTACCGGATGGCAGAAGAATAATATGTTATGATAAAAGTAAACGCCAGGAGGAATTAAGATGCATAAAACAATCCGTAGCGTAGACGTTTATTATGAAAAACATGGTGAAGGAATACCGATAATAATGATTCACGGCTTTGCGCCCGATTCGCAGCTGATGATTGGCTGCATGGAGCCAGTATTCGATAAAGAAAGCCCGTTTTCGCGCATTTATTTGGATTTGCCAGGAATGGGGAAAACCGAGAATTACGACTCTATTCAAAATGCCGACCACGTGTTAACGCTGTTGTTAGAATTTATTGAAGCAGTAATTCCGGGCGAGCAATTTTTACTCGCCGGGGAATCATATGGTGGTTATTTAGCTCGCGGAATTGCAGCGAAAATGCCGGATAGAGTACTAGGTGTTCTGCTCATTTGCCCGGTAATCTATCCGGAAAAAGAAAGAAGAACCTTGCCCGAACAAAAAGTCATGTATCAAGACGAGACGTTTATAAGCACACTGTCTAATGAAGACCGTGCCTACTTTTCAAAAAGTGGTGTCATTTTAACGGCGCGAAACTGGAACCGATTCTTAGCAGAAGTGATGGCTGGGATGATTAATGCGGATGGTGAATTTTTGGACCGTTTATCCGCGAATTATGCGCTAAGTTTTGACCCAGATGAAAAAGCATTATTCGATGTGCCAGCATTGTTCTTATTTGGTCGTCAAGATGATCATGTGGGGTATGCGGATGGTCTTACTTTGCTAGAAAAATATCCACATGCATCGTTTGCTATCCTTGATTTTGCGGGTCATAATTTGCAAATTGAACAACCAAAAATATTTACGACAATGGTACAGGATTTCTTATTCCGCGTGAAACCAGAATAAGCTAGCCTTTATGACCACCAACCATTTCAGACCGTTTTAGCCCAGTCGCTCCATTTAGCAAACTGCTTGCGTGCATAAGTGATTTGAAACCATAACGCGTACGAATTTTATCGACAGTTATTTCTAATTGCTCATGATTTAAAGTACGGGTAGCATCTTCAAATAAATTGAGTTGCAGCCCGGTTTTTAAAGTAATTTTACCGCATGAAATCGCAATGGAGCGCACGGGCTCTCGTTCATCGTAACGCCTGAATAGTTGCAGGAAATAAGGAATAAGCGCATGACTACTACTCGTAGGAGGGATTTTAGCTTGATGGCTAAATCCTTTTTTTATGCTGTATTTACTGTAGCCGATACTTAAATGAATGACCGCGGTATCCAAGTGATTTTGCCGCAAACGCATAGCTACTTCCTCGACCATTTCACGAATAACAATTTCGACCTCAGCAGGCACATGATAGTCTTTTTCGAGAATTTGGCTTTTTCCGTAACTTTTACTAATCGGGACATATTTTTCATTTAAAAGGCTGTAATCAATACCGTGAGAGTGGTAGTAAAGTTGCTCGCCGACCACGCCCATCGCGTTTTTTAATAGTTGGGGTGGCGTTTGGCTTAGCTGGTACATATTAAAAATCCCCATTTTTTGCAGTCGAACCGCAGTCCGGCGACCAATTCCGCACACATCATCCAAATGCCTAATCTTCCAAATGGTCTCTGGTACATCTTCATAACGCCATTCAGCGATTCCGTCATCGCGATTTTTGGCAACATTATCGAGTGCGAGTTTTGCAAGAAGTGGGTTGTCGCCAATCCCAACTGTGACATACAGCCGTAATTCTTCTAAAATATCACGCTGGATTTTGCGGACGATTTCTTCTGTACTACCGAACAGCAAATGCGACCCAGTGATGTCTAAAAAACATTCATCAATACTATAAACGTGAATAAACTCAGCGGGAACATAACGTCTGAAAATGGCTTGGATCATCGCATTTACTTTTAAATATAGTTTCATTCGCGGGGGTGCGATAATAATTCGCTTGTCCCAAGTTGGAAGTTCATACATTCTCGAGCCGGTTTTGATGTGGTGGACTTGTTTCATTTTCGGTGTTGCTGCTAAAACAAGGCCACCAGCTCGGTCAGCGTTACTCATGACAACTAAATAAGCTTCCAGCGGATTCAGCCGACGTTTGACACATTCAACCGAGGCGAAAAAACGATTTAATATCAATGCATAAAATATCACGGCGCGGTGCACGGCTATAATCTTCTACTTGTACCATTTGTCGACACTCCTTTCTTCTACATTTCGAATAGCAGAGAAGGAAAGCGGGATAATACCTTCAGAGTTTTTAAGATAGATAGTGTTGTTTTCCACTCCTGAAATACGGCCGATAATGTCGTTTTCAGGATTTGCTTCTGGATCTAGTGGCTTTTTCTGGATAACAAGCATAGACTGATGCGTCATCGCGCTAGCTAGTACGCTCTCAATAAATTCTGTAGTCATAGCTTCTTTCCATACTAACGTTGGCTCGGCGTTTTGCATTGCCTCCGTATGCTCACTCAATAAAAAACCGCCCCATTTCTTCATGCCGCGATCTTGGTAGCTCATATGATGACACCTCCAATATTTCCAATAATTAGCTGTTGCTTAAATACATTATACGAACAAACGTTCTTGTTTGCAATGCGTAAATGTTCTCATTTGTGATATTAAAACGGGAACAAATTACTATTTGTGAACAATTAATAAAATGGATATAAAAAACGACCAAGCCTATAAGAGACTTGGTCGTTATTATTTTTTAAGCGTGGCTGTCTTCGTACGCTGTAATTTGTCCAACACGGTTTGCATGTCGGCCGCCTTCGTACTCGGTGTTTAGCCAAATTTTGACAATATCTTCTGCTAAACCTGGGCCTATGACTCTCGCTCCAAGTGCAAGGACATTTGTATCATTATGTTCGCGAGTTGCATGAGCGCTAAATGTATCACCAACAAGCGCGCAACGAATACCTTTTACTTTATTGGCCGCAATACTCATGCCAATTCCCGTGCCGCAAACTAAAATACCGCGATCGACTTCTTGGTTCACGACTTTTTCACTAACGGTAATAGCAAGTCCCGGATAATCCACTGATTCCGGTGCTTCTGGACCAAATTCTTCATAACTAATACCAACACTTTCAAGATAAGAAATAATACTTTTGCGTAATTCAATTCCGCCATGGTCTGAAGCAATGGCAACTTTACTAACTGTCATTTTTTCTCCTCCTGCCGTATAATCAATAACTTCATTATACATGAATTAAAGTTTTTCGACAGTCTTTCTATTGCGCCATGGTTTTGCGTGAACAATGATAACGTCACAAGGTGCATGAGCGGCCGTATATTCAGAAACACTACCAAGAATAAATTGCTCCGTTGCGGAAAGTCCAGTCGCACCAACTAAAATTAAATCGGGTTCGAAATTCCGTGTTATTTTTTTATTAAAAGTAGTTTTTGGCGTACCAAAGTGAACAAAAGTTTCGACCTGCGCCACGCCAGCTTTTTCTGCCTCTTTTTTGTACATTTCAACTAGTTCTTCTCCGTAAGCTTTGGCTTTTTTTGCATAGGTTTGTTCATAATCGATTAATGGTGCAATCCGACGAACATCCGCGACAAAGCCAATACCAAGCGTAGCGCCATCCATTTTGGCAAATTGAACAGCTCGTCTTAGTGCGGCTTCCGCTTCATTTGATCCATCTACACCAACAAGAATCCGTTTGTAAGCAGACATTTTGTATCACCCTCTCAAAAGTTTTCCCCTTATTTACTTAATACCCATAAATAAAAGAAAGAAGCATGATTAAAGAGAAAATTTTGTGGTACTATGAGGAAAAGGAGGTTTCTTTATAGCAAAATTAAGCTCGTTTTATCCTATTGTAGCTACACCGAAACGTGCTGGCTATAAAGAATATCTACCAAGCGCGGCGCTAGCGGGGTATATTCGTTGTTTTTGGGAAGCGGATGATAGAGATTTCCCGGGAAATAATTTAGTAGTTCCTGATTTATGTGCGGATATTATTTTTACCATTGATAGCGAAACAGGGTTAGTTATGGATGCTATGTTTGTTGGCGTCAGTGATGCACCTTTTGAAGCCAATGATGAAAGTAGTTCTGAGCTTTTTGCCGTGCGATTTTATGCGTGGTCACTGTTTTTATTTGTAGAACAGGATTTGGCTGGTAGTATGAATCGTGTGAATGAGCCGGAAGATATGTTTGCCGGATTTACCCAGTTTTTTCGAGAGGGATTTGCAGAAACGACGACAAACAGGGAAAGAATCGCTTTACTAGAAGGGTTTTTATTACGAAAATTAATGACGCTTGGTAAGCAAATGCACGCTGATTTTCTCAATGGATTAGATCAGTTGCTACAAAATCCAAATCAACTCCAACTAAGCGCGATTTCGGTTCGGCAATTAGAACGACTTTTCCAAAAGCATATGGGACTTGCGCCAAAACAGACTGCGAAACTTATCCGTTTTCAAAAAGTGTTGCAGGATTTGTACGGGAATTCAAATGTATCAGGAGTGGAACTGGC
Source organism: Listeria swaminathanii (assembly GCF_014229645.1). Taxonomy (GTDB): domain Bacteria; phylum Bacillota; class Bacilli; order Lactobacillales; family Listeriaceae; genus Listeria; species Listeria swaminathanii. The sequence goes on from NZ_JAATOD010000005.1 coordinate 90,582, forward strand.
TTATCTCAATGGCTTTTCGGACCAAGCGCATTTAATTAAACAATTTAAACGATATAGTAATCACACCCCAGAAGAAATGAAGCGACTTTTTCTGCAAAATGTCGTAAATATACAATAAAAACCAAAAATGTACTGTTAAACTATCGATATGGAGGTGCTTTAAATGATTAATGAATTTGTTTGTACGAATATTTCTACGGAAGATCCGGCGGCATTGGTCGCTTTCTATCACGAAAAACTGGGAATACCGGTTATGTTTGAAGGATACGACAATTATGACGGTGCGAAACTAGGATTTTCCGAAAATGCTCCCGGAATTATTGTCTGGAATAGTAGCAAATGGGGCAAGTCAAGTGAGTCTAAGGTGGAATTTGTGTTTTCGTGTGATACCAATTTGGATGAGATGTATCAGGAACTTCAAGCAGTGGGAGTGGATACTCCGGAGCCGCGTGTGGCCGAGTGGGGTGGACGCGAACTGAACTTGCTTGATCCAGATGGCAATAAGATTATGATTTTGGAGCCGGAACAATGAGCGAGGAATTTGCTTGGATACGCGAAGAAATAAGCAAGTTGCCGGGAGTCCAATATTCTTTTAAAGAAGAGTGGGGGTCAGAGCGCTACCACGTTTTGGATCAACTAATGGCGATGCGTGGAACGAATAAAGAAGGCGAACCGATTTTAACCTTAAAGTGCGATGCCGAAAAAAGTGAACAACTTCGCGCGGAAAATCCGGCCGTTGTCCCTGGCTATTACATGAATAAACGGGTTTGGATTTCCGTTTTATTAGAAAAAGAACAGGATAAAGACTTGATTCGCGCGTTAATCCACCATGCATACTCAGAAGCGAAGAGCAAGCTGCCAAAATATAAACAAGCGGAACTTTTTGACTAATTTAGTTAAGAAGTTCTTATTTCTGTTATAATGAAATTGATTGTGAAAAAGAAAACAAAAAGGAGATGAAAAGATGGATATTAATATGTTTATCCTATATTTCTTCATTTATTCTGTTCTCGGTTGGGCTTGGGAGGAAGTTTTTTGCTCGATTTCAGAGAAGAAGTTAGTGTATCGTGGTTTTCTTTATGGACCATATTGCCCCATTTACGGGTTTGGGGTAACGGCAGTTTTAATGATGATTTTACCGTTTCAAAACAATTTATGGGCCTTATTTATTTTCTCGATGATTATTTGCACAGTAATTGAATACATAACCGCAACGATTTTGGAAGCATTGTTCCATACAACATGGTGGGATTATCACAACTGGCCCCTTAATGTTAAAGGGCGGATTTGCTTACCGATTTCGATTTTCTGGGGATTTGCTTGTATCATCGTTGTGCGTTTCCTGCACCCAGTTGTAACCGAGTTTGCGGATTGGGTATTAAGCTGGGGAGGTTGGATTGTTCCTGCCCTCATCGTTGTTATTATGCTCATCGATACGATTAAATCCGTCACAAGTATGCTATCATTCCAAAAAGCACTTGCTGAATTTAATGAAAAACTAAACGTACAAGCGGCTGAACTAAAAGCTAGCGTAAAAGAACGCGCGAAAGAATTTGAAGAAGGACTTTTGAAAAAACAAGAGAATGTCGATATCAAAATTGCTGAAATCGAAGCAAAACGTAAACAAGATAAAGAGCTTGCTGCCAGTATGCGCAAACTTAAATTTAATGAACGGCGGATGTTAAAATCGTTCCCGAAAATGAAAGTAAAACGCGCGGCACCCTTTAAAAACTTCAACAAAAGTTTACTTAGAGTTGATAAGCAAAAAAGAAAATAATCACACTGGATATGGCGCAAATGGTATTTTTTATCATTTGCGTCTTTTTTTGCGTTATTTTTTACAAAACGTATAGAAAGAGCAGACCATCTTTTGTATGATTAAGGAGAAACAACGCCTCGCAAAACGCCATTACTTCATTCTCATTTTTGTTTCAAAGCAGATTTCGCCTTGCTTCGAGAAGTTTCACAAGTCCGCAATATACCAAGCCTCACGACCAACTTTCACCCATTTCCAAAGAACAGGATTGTTAAAAAAGTCACAAGTAAAGCCCAATGATGTACATTCTTTCCGCAAGTTATTGGGATGAAAGCGTGTACATTTTTATTAGAATTAGATTTATAATTAAAACGAACAGGAGGGAACGACATGTATTTGGATGAGAGAAGTAATTCACTTTTAAAAGAACTCTTACGACATCCTGACACATCGAGTACGAACTTACAGGCAAAATTTGGTTTAACTCGAAGACAAGTCGACTATAGTTTCCAAAAAATTAATAACTGGCTTGAGGAACAAACTTATCCGAAGATTCATCGAGCTGCGAATGGGCGATTTATCGTAGAACCTGACCTGTTTCAAATCATTGGTGAGGAAGATGGCGAAAAAACGGACTGGTACATCCCGTCAGAAAAGGAACGTGCCAGCCTAATCATCCTCATGTTAACAACAGGAAGTGAAGAGTTATCCCTTAATCACTTTATAAGCGAGCTGGAGGTGAGTAAGAACACCGTATTACGAGACTTGAAGCTGGTACAAAAGACGCTCGATAAATTCAACCTCGAAGTGAAATATTCACGAATGCGTGGCTATTTAATTGACGGAGACGAGTGGAATCAGCGGACGGCGCTCATTTATGCGGCAGAACACATCATAGAAAGTTTTGGTGGCGAAGAGTATTTACAGGATTTCATGCAAGTGGAGGAAGCGAGAATCAAAGACCTCCGGGAAAAATTGGAACAAGTGGAACATCACCTGAATTTGCATTTTATTGACAATAAAATGCAAATACTGCCTTACATTTTAGAAGCTGTTTTTCGGCGGATGAAGAAGGGGCAAACAATTACGACATCTTTCCTGATTGACTACAATGAATTGTCAGATACTCGGGAATACGGAGCAGCAGAGATTTTTATTGAAGAAGAGCCGAACATGCCAGAAGCGGAGCGAATGTACATCACCTTGCAACTTTTAACTTCGAATGTACTTCCGAAACAGTATTTAAAATCGGAGGAAACGCATAAGTTAAGGCTGGCGCTGGAACAAGTTCTAAGCGAATTTGAGAAAAAGGCTTGTATTCAACTAGTAGACAAAGAATCGTTACTTGAAAAATTATTTGCACATATTAAACCTGCGTATTATCGAATTAAGTATCATCTTACAACAGATTACAGCATTTTAGACAAGATTGATCAAGAATTCCAAGCCGTGCATTACATCGTGAAAGAGTCGCTCATGCCATTAGAACGTTTTATTGGTAGCAAGGTTCCTGAAAATGAAAGCATATTTATCACCCTTTTCATTGGAGGGCATTTAATCGAATCCACGGAAAAATTACAAACGAGACTAAAAGCAGTTGTAGTTTGTCCGAACGGATTGTCGATTTCGCGATTGATGGAAAAAACATTACGCAGTCTGTTCCCGGAAATATTTTTCTATCAAGCGATGTCGATTCGAGAATTTGAACAAACAAAGGTAGGCTATGACATTGTGTTTTCCGCAGTACCACTTTCGACCGATAAGAAATTTTTCCTAATCAACCAATTGATGGATGGGAAGGAACGCCTCGAGCTTAGACGCCGGGTGATGCGGTCGGTTTACTTAGTGGATGAGGTGAATATCAGCGTCGACCAATTAATGAAAACTATTTCCAAATTTGCTGATATTAAAGATGCTGCCCGTCTTGAAAAAGTGTTAGCAGACTATTTAATGCCAGTTCCAGAAGAAAACACATCCAAACACGAAGGCAAAAGTTCACTCGCAGACTTACTTGAGGTAACGCGAATCACTCGGAAGAAATCGGTGAAAGACTGGCATGAGGCAATTTATCATGCGGCTTTACCATTACTTTCAGCAGGAGTGGTGGAATCAGCTTACGTGGAAGAAATGAAACGGCAATATCCGGCACCGATTATGAACATCATTCTCCGTAATACGATAGCTATCCCTCATGCTGAAACGGAAAAAGGAGTAAATAGCCTCGGAATGAGTTTACTTTATCTAGAAGAAGGCTTGCCACTAGAAGGCGGTAAAGAGCTACATTTTATCGTTGTTATCGCAGCCGTAGACAAAAACGCTCATTTCACAGCATTACTACAATTGATGGAATTATCGGAGAACAAAAAAGAACTGAAAAAACTTGCGGATGCTGGAAACACAGAAGAAATGCACCAAATAATTAAAAACTTCACGGACTTGGAAACAAAAAAGACAATGTAGAGAAGTCAGAAAGAATTACAGGAGGATTTCGTAATGGATTTAGTACAATTTTTGAAAAAAGGAATGGTTTGGGTTCAATCGGATATCGAGAAACAAGAGGACCTATTCCAAATGGTCGCAGAAAGTGGAAAGTCTGAAGGGTATGTGACGGATGACTTTTTAACGAGACTAACAGACCGTGAACAAACCTTTCCAACGGGGCTAAAATTAGATGGATACGGCGTGGCATTACCGCACACGGATCCAGAATGCGTTACGGAACAATTTATCGCCGTAATCACTGTGAAAGATGGCATTCCATTCAAATTAATGGAAGATGCTGGTCAAACGGTTGAAGCGAATTTGATTTTCGTACTTGGACTAAACGAACCTCACAGCCAGCTCGCGGTACTTCAGCAATTGATGGGGACGATTCAGGATAAAGACAATGTAGCCGCATTACTCAGAGCGAAAGATGAAGACGAAGTAAAACAAATTTTAGAAACAATAGCCGTTTAAAAAAAACAGGAAAATTAGCCGCGGGAAATCGCAGCAATTAATTAGGAGGAATTTATCATGGGACAATTTAAAATTTTGGTAGCTTGTGGAGCAGGAATTGCAACATCAACAGTAGTAACGGACAGAGTAGAACGTTTGGTAAAAGAAAACAACGTGGATGCAGAAGTAAAACAAATTAAAATTTCCGAAGCAGCATCCATGCAAGACGGAGCGGATTTGATCGTATCAACAACTATTTTACCAACAACGTACAAAATCCCAGCTATTATTGCAACTTCTTATATCACTGGTATGGGTATGGAAGAATTAGACGAAGAAATACTTGCGCACCTTAAATAAAAGGCTGCGCAAGGGAGTTTAACATTTATCATTAAACAGAGAAAAAAGGAGGAAATATTAAATGGATACACTTCTGTCAGGAGTACAGTATGTTTTAAACTTGGGGCCTACAGTTATTTTGCCTATTATGATTTTCTTTATTGCATTAATTTTCCGAGTACCAGCAAAGAAAGCGCTTCGTTCAGCGATTACGATTGGTATCGGGTTTGTAGGTATTAACCTTGTTATTAGTTTACTATCTAGTAACTTAGGTCCGGCAGCGCAACAAATGGTTGAGCGTTTTGGACTGAATTTAACAATTATTGATGCAGGTTGGCCAGCAGCCGCCGCGGCTTCATGGGCTTCTCCAGTTGCAGCAATTTTAATTCCAATTTGTTTGGTAGTTAACTTAGCACTTATTTTCTTTAAAGTTACGAAAACACTTGATATTGATATTTGGAACTACTGGCACTTTATCGCAGCAGGTGCGACTGGTTATATCGTAACTGGTGGTAACTGGTGGTTCGCGATTCTTTGTGCAATCATCTATGAAGTTGCTGTTCTTTGGATGGCAGACAGAACACAACCTATGGTAGAAGAATTTTACGGCTTAAAAGGGATCTCCTTACCAACAGGTTCTACAGCAGCATTCGGTTTCATCGGTATTCCAGTTGGTTGGCTAATTGCTAAAATCCCTGGTATTAAAAACATTCACGTTGACCCAGAAACAATTCAAAAACGTTTTGGTATTTTCGGGGAACCAATGATGATGGGTCTTATTCTAGGTATTGCAATCGGTATTCTTGCAGGTTATGACGTTGGGGCAGTTGCACAACTTGGTATGTCCATGGGTGCGGTAATGTTCCTAATGCCTCGTATGGTTAAAATTTTAATGGAAGGTTTAATTCCAATTTCAGAATCCGCTCGTGAGTTCATGAAATCTCGTTTCAAAGGCCGCGAACTTTATATCGGTCTTGATGCAGCACTTTCTATCGGTCACCCAGCGAATATTTCTACTGGTTTAATCCTTGTTCCAATCACTCTTTTCTTAGCTGTTATCATTCCAGGTAACAAAGTACTTCCTTTTGGTGACTTGGCAACTATTCCATTCTACGTATCATTCGTAGTAGCATCTCGTAAAGGTAACATTCTTCACTCCGTTTTAGCTGGAACTGTAGTAATTGCACTAGCACTTCTTATGGCAACTGACTTCGGCCTTGTGCATACAGAAATGATGAAAGGTGTTTACGAATTCCCTAAAGGAGCAACACAAGTTAGTACACTTGATATGGGTGGTAACTTCTTTAACTGGGTTATTCTTAAATTCTCTCAAGCTTGGGCAGCTATTTTCTAAGTTTTGTCTTAATGATATAGAAGAGGTGATAGTAACATGCGAGCAGCTGTGTTATACGAGAATAATGTAATAAAAGCAGAACAAATTGATGAAGCGACTTGCGGGAAAGATCAAGTTCGTGTCGAAGTAAAAGCAGTTGGAATATGTGGATCAGATATTCATAAAATGCAAACGCGCTGGAAATACCCACTGCCTGCTGTAATGGGACATGAATTCGCAGGTGTAATCACGGAAATTGGTAGCGAAGTAACAAATGTAGCTATCGGCGACCGGGTTGCGGGAATTCCGCTTGAGCCTTGTATGGAATGTAATTATTGTAAAGCTGGCGACTTCGCACTATGCGATAACTACCGAATGGTGGGGTCACATTTCCATGGAGGATTTGCGGAGAATGTTGTCATGAAAGCCGACAATGTGATTTCTATCGGCGACCTTGATTTTGAAGAAGGTGCGATGATTGAACCACTTGCCGTATCGATGCACGGGGTACTTGGAATTCAGCCAAGACTTGGCGATACAGTCGTTGTATTCGGAATTGGAACCATCGGGATTTTAGTTGTACAATGCTTACTTCTTGCAGGCGTGAAAGATATTATCGCCGTTGACATCAGTGATAAAAAATTAGCAGATGCGCGGGAATTTGGTTGCAAATACACCATTAATCCAAAAAATGAAGACTTAAAAGAACGCGTTTTCGCTTATACAAATGGTCTTGGGGCAGATATCGCGCTCGAGTGTGCTGGTTCAAAAATAACCCAAGAACAATGCTTACTTGTAACGAAGAAAAAAGGTAAAGTTGGTTTTCTAGGAATAGCTTACGCAGATGTACTTTTGCATGAGGAAGCTTTTGAAAATATTTTTAGACGTGAACTTACGCTTAAAGGTTTTTGGAATTCTTACTCGGCACCATTTCCAGGTGAGGAGTGGCGTACGTCGATTGAATTCGTGAAACAAGGTCGAATTAAACTGAAACCACTAATTTCGCATCGTTATAAGCTAGAAGAAACGAAAGAAGCGTTTGATATGATTCTTTCCAGAGAGCATGATTATAACAAAGTGATGATATTGCCGCAGAAAGGTGACGATTAATTTGAAAGCAGTAGTAAAAACAAACCCCGGATATGATCAAATGGAGCTAAAAGATGTGGAAGAACCACAAGTCTATGGCGACAAAGTAAAAATCAAAGTAGCATTCACTGGTATTTGCGGATCAGATATCCATACGTTTAAAGGAGAATACAAAAATCCAACAACTCCCGTCACACTTGGACATGAATTTTCTGGTGTCGTTGTGGAAGTTGGGCCAGATGTAACGAGTATCAAAGTGGGAGACCGTGTCACAAGTGAAACAACTTTTGAAACTTGTGGAGAATGTATTTATTGTAAAGAACATGATTACAATTTATGTAGCAATCGTCGCGGCATTGGTACGCAAGCAAATGGTAGTTTTGCAGAATTTGTTTTATCACGCGAGGAAAGTTGTCACTTGCTTGATGAACGGATTTCGCTGGAAGCAGCAGCACTGACAGAACCGCTTGCATGTTGTGTCCATTCGGCGCTTGAAAAAACAACGATTCGTCCAGATGACACAGTACTTGTTTTCGGACCAGGTCCAATTGGCTTATTACTAGCTCAAGTCGTGAAAGCACAAGGGGCAACGGTGATTATGGCAGGAATTACCAAAGATAGCGATCGTCTACGTCTAGCGAAAGAACTTGGAATGGACCGGATTGTCGATACCTTAAAAGAAGACTTAGCTGAAGTTGTGCTAGGCATGACAGATGGTTACGGAGCGGAACGCGTATTTGATTGTTCTGGCGCAGTACCCGCTGTAAATCAAGGATTACCTCTAACGAAGAAAAAAGGCGATTTCGTTCAAGTAGGACTTTTTGCCGAAAAGAAAAATGCGATTGATGAAGAATCCATTATCCAACGTGAAATTGCTTATATTGGCAGCCGTTCGCAAAAACCATCTTCTTGGATTTTAGCACTCGACTTACTTGCAAATGGCAAAATCAATACGGATAAAATGATTACCAAAGTTTATGGTTTAGATGACTGGCGCGAGGCTTTCGAGGCAGTTATGGCAGGAAATGAAATTAAAGTATTAGTGAAATCTTAATAATGGAGGATGAACTGTATGAAAAAACATCAAAAAAAGGATAACCGTGCAAACGAATCCAAAGCTTCTCGGGCTCAGATGTTTTACAGTAGTCATCCTTAGAAATGAGCCGAGAACATATTCGCGTATGTTCTCGGTTCCATTTCATTATAAGACGTTAAAAGAAAAAAATCTATTAATGAAGGTGAAATTAAATGAAATTAACAATTGGTTGTGACCACGGCGGACGTCGACTAAAAGATGCCATTGTGAAACATTTACGTGAAAAAGATATCGAGGTCGTTGATATTGGAACATATACGGACGAAAGTGTTGATTTTCCGTCGTATGCAGAAGAAGTTGCGAGCCAAGTGGTGAGTGGGCAATCCGAACTCGGCATCCTATGCTGCGGGACTGGAATCGGGATGAGTATCGCTGCGAATAAAGTCGACGGAATCCGTGCTGCGGTTGTTTCGGATGCTTTTTCAGCGCGTGCGACTCGGGAACATAATAATAGCAATATTCTCTGCCTTGGTGAACGCGTCGTCGGTGAAGGACTAGCGCTTTTACTTGTTGATACGTGGCTTGAGGCATCTTTTGCAGGTGATCGCCATAAACGCCGCTTGGATAAAATTACTGAACTCGAAAGAAAGTGAGGATGAAAATGAGTAAAATAGCCGCTTCAATTATGTGTGCAGACCAACTACATTTAAGTGATGAGCTCCGGCGCCTTGAATCTGCTGGCGTGGAACTATTACACTGCGATGTGATGGACGGTGTATATGTGAATAATCTTGCGCTCGGTCCGGAATATTTGGAAATAGTGCGAAACAACACAGAAATCCCCCTAGACATACATTTGGCTACTATTACCCCACTTAAATATATTGACATGTTTGGTCCTGTGAAACCGGAATACATTTCTTTTCATGTCGAAGTAGCGGAAGACGTATCAGAAGTTATTCGGAAAATCCGCTCTTACAATGTCAAACCATCCATCGCGATAAATCCGGAAACCCCCATCGAAGCCATTTATCCTTATTTAGATGATGTCGAAATGGTGTTGATGATGACCGTAAATCCAGGTTTTGCGGGGCAGAAATTTCAATCAGACGTATTACAAAAATTGGATGATTTAAAAGCGAAACTAGCTGGAAAAGTCCATGTGCCGCTCATCGAAGTGGACGGCAATATTAATAAAGAGACAGTAGGCTTGATGCGCGACTGTTTACCAGATATTTATGTACTCGGAACATCGGCACTTTTTCATAACCGAGATAAAACGAGTTATGCAGAAAGACTGGTACACATTTGGTCCGACGTAGAAAAATATGTGTAAAAAAGCACAAACAATTTAAGGGAGATGACCGTTTTGAAAAAAACATTAGATAGACAAGCAGTGGACACGATTCGTTCGTTATCGATTGATATGATTGAGAAAGCAAATTCAGGACACCCGGGAATGCCGATGGGAGCAGCGCCAATGGCTTACATGCTATTTGCGAAACATTTAGTATTTAACCCAACCAACCCAGAATGGTTTAACCGCGACCGCTTTGTTTTATCAGCAGGACACGGTTCCGCACTACTTTATAGCATGCTTCATTTATTTGGCTATGATGTAAAAATGGAAGACTTGAAACAGTTCCGTCAATTAGATAGTTTAACGCCAGGACATCCTGAGTTTGGTTGGACTGCAGGGGTTGATGCAACGAGTGGACCACTTGGACAAGGGATTGGTATGGCTGCGGGGATGGCGCTTGCGGAGTCGCATTTGGCGGCACAGTATAATCAACCGAATTATCCAATTGTAGACCATTATACGTATGCAATTTGTGGTGATGGAGACTTGATGGAAGGCGTGGCATCAGAAACAGCCTCACTTGCAGGTCATTTAGGACTTGGGAAATTAATCGTATTATACGATTCGAATGATATTTGTTTAGATGGCGATTTAAGTGCGACATTCAGCGAAAATGCAGCAGACCGTTTCCGCGCATACGGCTGGCAAGTTTTACGCGTAGAAGATGGCAATAATTTAGCAGCAATTCAAGAAAAAATTGTCCAAGCTAAACTAGAAACATCGAAGCCAACGCTGATTGAAGTGAAAACAGTCATTGGTTACGGCGCGCCAACAAAAGCAGGTAGCTCCGCAAGTCATGGTGCTCCGCTTGGTGAAAAAGAAGCGAACGGTGCGAAAGAACATTATGAATGGGCAGAAGAGCCTTTTACTGTACCAGCAGAAGTTCGTGATTATTTAAGAAATTACAAAGCTCGCGGAGAAAAACTAGAAGGCGCTTGGAATACCATGCTCGCTAATTACAAAAAAGAATTCCCAGAACTTGCAAGCCAATTAGATCGCGTGTTAGCGGGAGAAGTAGCAGCTGATTGGAATACTAATTTGCCAACTTTCGAAGCAGGCACCAATGTCGCAACACGCTCCGCATCTGGAAAAATGATCAACGCGATTGCGGCCGAATTACCGGAACTTTTCGGGGGATCCGCTGACTTAGGTTGCTCAAATAAAACCTTTATCGATGCGAGTCCAGCGTATAGCATCCAAGACCCCGCTGGAAAAAATATTTGGTTTGGTGTGCGCGAGTTCGCGATGGGAGCAATGCTAAACGGAATGGCACTTCATAGCGGTTTACGAGTGTTCGGCTCCACCTTCTTCGTATTCTCGGATTATGTCCGCCCAGCGATGCGGATGGCTGCTTTAATGCAACTTCCAGTAACTTACGTATTCACGCATGACAGTATCGCTGTTGGTGAAGATGGTCCGACACACGAACCAATCGAACAACTAGCCTCGCTCCGTGCAATGCCAGGCCTAACAGTTATCCGCCCAGCTGATGCCAAAGAAACCCGCGCTGCTTGGGAAATTGCCGCAACCAACACAAATGGCCCAATCGCACTTGTATTATCACGCCAAGACCTGCCAGTACTCGAAAATGCCCAAGAAGAAGTAGATGCAGGCGTAGAAAAAGGAGCGTACATCGTAGCGCCAGCAACTAGTTCCAAACCAGACGCCATCATTATCGCAACGGGCTCCGAAGTATCCCTTGCAATCGAAGCGAAACGCGAACTTGCGAAAAAAGATCTAGACGTTTCCGTTGTCAGTTTATCCAGCTGGGAACGCTTTGAAAAAACAACCGATGCTTATAAAGAAAGCATTTTACCAAAAGAAGTGACAGCGCGATTTGCGATTGAAGCTGGAGCAACATTTGGCTGGAAAGAATTTATTGGATCAGAAGGCGATATGCTAGGAATCGACCATTTTGGCGCATCTGCTCCAGCGAAAGACTTGTTTACGGCTTACGGATTTACGCCTGAAAATGTGGCAAATCGTGTCGAAGCAGTTATCGCGAAAGCTGGTGTGCGCGTATGACATTCGTAGCGCCATCTTTACTTGCAGCTGATTATATGAACATGGCAAATTCCATTAAAGAAGCAGAAGATGCAGGAGCTGACTACCTTCATATCGATGTCATGGACGGACATTTTGTACCGAATCTGACATTTGGAATCGACATGGTCGAGCAAATTAGCAAAACAGCGACTATTCCACTGGATGTCCATTTAATGCTCTCAAACCCAGAAAACTATATTGAAAAATTTGCCGCGGCTGGAGCGCACATTATTTCCGTGCACATCGAAGCCACACCGCACATCCACCGCGTCATTCAACAAATTAAAGCAGCCGGCTGTAAAGTGGGAGTCGTACTCAATCCGGGAACTCCGGCAAATGTGCTGGATGCCATTTTAGCAGATGTAGATTTAGTCTTACAAATGACAGTCAATCCCGGTTTTGGTGGACAAGCATTTATCGAGTCAACTACCAAAAATATGCGCTATCTGGATAATTGGCGCCGTGAAAACCACGGTAGCTACGTTATCGAAGTAGATGGCGGCGTAAATGCTGAAACCGCAGAGAAATGTAAACAAGCCGGCGTGGACGTCCTCGTTGCTGGATCATACTTCTTTGGAGCGGCAGATAAAGCAGCGTGTATCCAAGGCTTAAAACAATAAAACACCCCAAAAAACTAGGTCGCCCAAAAAGCACCTAGTTTTTTTATATTATATAGTAGATATTTTTTTAATTGATACATCCCTCGCTCTAGCTTATACTTAAATTAATACGACAACGCAAAGGAAGAGATATATGACACAACTCACATTTCGAAACGCGACCGAACAAGACACGAAGTTAATTCTTCGTTTTATTACAGAACTTGCAACACACGAAGGCATTGAAAAAGATGTAGTAGCAACAGAAGCTGGCTTGCATAAGGCTCTTTTTCAAGAAAAAGCAGCCGAAGTAATTATCGCCGAATACGAAGACGCACCAGTTGGTTTCGCACTCTTTTTCCATAATTTTTCCACACTACTTGGCAAAAAAGGTTTGTACTTAGAAGACCTTTACATCATTCCAGAAATGCGCGGCAAAAGTTTTGGAACACAGTTTTTCAGCTATTTATCCAAACTTGCCTTAGAGCGAGATTGCGGCAGATTTGAGTGGTGGTGCTTGAATGAAAATAAATCAGGCATGGACTTTTACGAAAAAATTGGCGCAGAAAAAATGTCAGAATGGACAGTACATAGGCTCACTAAAGCCGAAATGGAAAAACTAAGCAATTTATAAAGGATGGGATTTAAATGAAATGGGATAAACTATTAAATGACAAACGCCGCCGCGAATCTGGTGTCACTCGTTCAAAAAACACCGACGTACGTAGCGCTTTCGAAAATGATTTCCAGCGCATCGTTATGAGTGCATCATTTCGCCGTTTACAAGATAAAACCCAAGTATTCCCACTAGAAAAAAGCGATTTTGTGCGTACGCGACTAACTCATTCAATGGAAGTAAGCACCATCGCAAAATCAATGGGAAACATGGTTACACACACGATTCAAGAAGAAAACCTAGATGAAGAATTTACAAAAGAGCACGCAGATAAAATCCCGGAAATCCTCGCTTGTGCAGGATTGTTACATGATATGGGGAATCCGCCGTTCGGCCATTTTGGCGAAGAAAGCATCCGCGAGTGGTTCCGCGACAATTTAGCAACCATCACTTACAAAAATAAAAGCCTAGCCGAAATCCTGACACCACAAATGAAAGAAGACTTTTACTACTTTGAAGGTAACGCCCAAGTGCTCCGTGTAGTCTCAAAACTACATTATCTTTTCGACCAATACGGCTTAAACCTAACATTTGCAACTTTAAACGCAGTCATCAAATACCCAGTTTCTTCTTTAAAAGTAAATAAAAAACAAATTAAAAGTAAAAAACTAGGCTACTTTTACGCCGATGAATCCCTTTTTAATGAAATAACAACTGCCACAGAAGCGCGCGATAACCGTCATCCGCTCACTTATTTACTAGAAGTAGCAGACGACATCGCTTACCTAAATGCAGACCTAGAAGACGGTGTGAAAAAAGGCATCGTCAACATCACACAAATTTTAAAAGGATTTGAAGAAGTAGAAGAGCATAATAAAGTCACTGCCGCATGCTATAACGAACTCAAGAAAAAAAGCGAGCGCTACGAAGGACAAGAAGAAAGTTTCATCGTACAACAATGGCTAGCATCCAACGTTCGCGGCCAATTAATCAATCGTTCACTCGAAGTGTTTTACGCGAACTACGACGCAATCATGGCAGGCACATTCAACGACTCACTCATTGATGCATCAAGCGCTGAACAACTCGTTCATATTTTACAAAGCCTGTCATTCACGTATATTTATCAAGATAAAGGCATCGTTGAATCCGAAATCGCCGGCAATGAAATCATCTCCAAATTGCTCGAAACGTTTATCCCGGCAGTGATTTACTACGACAGCGAAACCCCAGAACGCCAAACAGCCAAAGATAAACGGCTACTAACCTTGATTTCCGACAACTACCTAGGCTGCTACCGCAAAAACGCAGAAGGCGAAAGCGAAACGATGAAACTGTACTTGCGATTACTTCTCGTAACAGACTTCATTTGCGGCATGACCGACAGCTACGCGAAAGATTTATATCAACGGTTGAATGGACTAAGTTAAATGCAAAACAGCAATCCCAGTTTAATTTCTGAGATTGCTGTTTTTTAATATATACCATTAAGCTCTTGATATAAATCTTTTGCATAAGTATCTGTCATACCACATATAAAATCTGTAACCAATAATAAGCGTAAATAAAGCTTTTCATTTTTGCTTTTATCTCTTGAGTTTTTGTGATAAGAAGACAGATGGTTGTCTGATATCAATTCTATTAAACGTTTAGATTCATCTTCATTAGGATCTACATAGTCAGAATCGTAATAAATTGCAGCAGGAACAAAAAGATCTAATAAGCCATAAATTATTTTCTTACCTGCTAGTTCTGAGGCGATAATTTTTTTATCAGTAAAAACGTGATCAATGCAGATTTGTTCTAAAGCTGTTACTAATTCATTAAGACTGCAAGTTTGTAGTAAAGCTTTGTCAAAGATACCAGTCATTATATTAGAGTAATTGTCGAAGAAGTTTTTAACCACAGCACTTATTAAGATGCCCCGAACATTAGTTGCAGTCCACGCTTGGAAAATGGATATATCTTTTTTGCAACTTTTCTTGATTTGTAGTAATTTTTCAAAACTATCTTTTAGAATTGGGTTTTTTGAAGTACTAAATTCTGAGTTTCTTTCTATAATAGTGTCTATAGAAAGAATTCCTTTTTTTACTGCATCTTCTAAATCGGCTATTAAGTAGCTAATATCATCAGCGGCTTCTAATAAAAAAGTAACTGGGTGCCTATTTCCATTTGTTCCTGTTTGTTCAGTGATTTTTTCAAAAATATCTTTTTCAGAATAAAAGTATCCCATTTTTTTACTTTTAATATGAGTTTTATTTATTTGAAGAGAATTAACAGGATACTTAACAAACGAGTTTAACGTAGCAGATGTTAAATTCATCCCATAACTTGTTTCGAAAAGTTGATGTAATTTAGTAACTACACGAAGAACTTGTGCATTTCCTTCAAAATGTAGAAAGTCATTGCGCATTTGTTTTTCTAAAAGAGAATTTATTGAAATATCATCTATCTTAAGGGTGGGAAGTTCTTTAGCAAACCACTGTCTGATAGCTGTTTCACCAAAATGCCCAAACGGTGGATTACCAATATCATGGAGTAATCCAGCAGAGGCTAAAAGGTCAGATAATTCTCGAATATTTTGTTCTGTGAAGCTGGGATCAATATTACGTTCAACTATTTGTGAGCCAACTAAAGTCCCCATAGATTTAGCGATTGTAGAAACTTCTAAAGAATGCGTTAATCTCGTTCTAATAAAATCATTTTTTTCTAAAGGGAAGACCTGTGTTTTATCTTGTAATCTACGAAAAGAAGCGCTTAAAATTATTCTTTGATAATCATTTTCAAATGCGTTTCTTAAATCACCGTTCCCAGGATTCCTTTTTCGCGATATTGTTTCCCGGTTTAACAAAGTTGTCCATTCCATCTCTAATCATCCTTTTTAATTTTATATTAATATAATCATTGTGAATAATCAAACAATATCCGTGGTAGATTATATAGAAAACCACCTTGACATCTTTAGCTGAAGGTGTTACTATATTCAAGGTGCCTCTACTATAAACAGAGGTCTGAAAATAAAACAGCGTTGTAGGTCGAACTTACAGCCATTTTATTTTACCGAAAAAATGAACCACCTGGATGTGTGGAACTACTAAATAAGGAAGGAGGAATTTATCCCATGCCTACAATTAACCAATTAGTACGCAAACCTCGTCAATCTAAAATCAAAAAATCTACATCACCTGCTTTGAACAAGGGCCTAAACAGTTTTAAAAGAGAACTAACAGACGTTAACTCTCCTCAAAAACGTGGCGTATGTACTCGTGTTGGTACCATGACTCCTAAAAAACCTAACTCGGCGCTTCGTAAATATGCCCGTGTACGTTTGAGTAATGGTATTGAAGTAACAGCTTACATTCCTGGTATTGGTCACAACTTACAAGAACATAGTGTTGTTCTTATTCGTGGTGGACGTGTAAAAGATTTACCAGGGGTACGTTATCATATCGTTCGTGGAGCGCTTGATACAGCTGGTGTTGAAAATAGAGGACAAAGCCGTTCTAAATACGGTACGAAAAAACCTAAAAAATAATACTTATAAAATATGAAAGGAGGATATCCGATGCCTCGTAAAGGTCCTGTTACTAAACGTGACGTGTTACCAGATCCGATTTATAATTCGAAACTAGTAACTCGTTTAATTAATAAAATGATGGTTGACGGAAAACGTGGAAAGTCTCAAGCTATCCTATATTCCGCATTCGATATCATTGCACAAGAAACTGGTAAAGATCCGATGGAAGTATTTGAACAAGCTATGAAGAACATTATGCCTCTTCTTGAAGTTAAAGCTCGCCGTGTAGGTGGTGCTAACTATCAAGTACCTATCGAAGTACGTGCTGACCGTCGTTCTACTCTTGGTCTTCGTTGGTTAGTTAATTATGCTCGCCTTCGTGGAGAAAAAACAATGGAAGTACGTGTTGCTCGCGAAATCATGGATGCTGCCAATAATACTGGTGCTTCTGTTAAGAAACGCGAAGATACACACAAAATGGCTGATGCTAACAGAGCGTTCGCTCACTATCGTTGGTAAAAAAATCACTAACAAATTCCAGGCGTATTGCCTGAAAAATTGTTTTATGGAAGGAGAAATACAACATGGCTAGAGAGTTCTCCTTAGAAAAGACTCGTAATATTGGTATCATGGCCCACATTGATGCGGGTAAAACTACCACTACTGAACGTATCCTTTTCTATACAGGGCGTATTCACAAAATTGGTGAAACCCATGAAGGTGCTTCTCAAATGGACTGGATGGAGCAAGAGCAAGAACGTGGTATTACTATCACTTCTGCTGCGACAACAGCTCAATGGAAAGGCTACCGAGTAAACATTATCGATACACCTGGACACGTAGATTTCACAGTTGAAGTTGAACGTTCGCTTCGTGTACTTGATGGTGCTGTTGCGGTTCTAGATGCACAATCTGGTGTAGAACCACAAACAGAAACAGTTTGGCGTCAAGCTACTACTTACGGGGTTCCTCGTGTAGTATTCGTCAACAAAATGGACAAAATCGGCGCAGATTTCCTATATTCTGTAGGTACTTTGCATGATCGTTTGGCTGCCAATGCGCACCCAATCCAACTCCCAATCGGGGCCGAAGATACATTTGAAGGTATCATTGACTTAATCGAAATGAACGCGTTGTATTACGAAGATGATTTAGGAAATGACCCTCATATTAAAGAAATTCCAGCTGATCTGAAAGACTTAGCAGACGAATACCGCGGTAAATTAGTGGAAGCAGTTGCTGAACTTGACGAAGAGCTAATGATGAAATACCTAGAAGGCGAAGAAATTACAAAAGAAGAACTTAAAGCTGGTATCCGTAAAGGAACACTTAACGTTGAGTTCTATCCTGTAGTTTGTGGTACAGCATTCAAAAACAAAGGTGTTCAACCAATGTTAGATGCAGTACTTGATTACCTTCCAGCACCAACAGATGTTCCAGCTATTAACGGCGTATTGCCTGATGGAGAAGAAGCTGCTCGTCACGCTGATGATTCAGAACCATTCTCTTCCCTAGCATTCAAAGTTATGACTGACCCTTATGTTGGACGCTTAACTTTCTTCCGTGTTTATTCCGGTACTTTGAATTCCGGTTCATATGTACAAAACTCGACTAAAGGTAAACGTGAACGTGTTGGACGTATCCTTCAAATGCACGCTAATCACCGTGAAGAGATTTCGATCGTATACGCTGGTGACATCGCTGCTGCCGTAGGACTTAAAGATACAACTACTGGGGACACTTTATGTGATGAAAAAGAACAAATTATCTTAGAATCCATGGAATTCCCAGAACCAGTTATCCAAGTAGCTATCGAGCCTAAATCGAAAGCTGACCAAGATAAAATGGGGCAAGCTCTTGCGAAACTAGCGGAAGAAGATCCAACTTTCCGTGCTGAAACTGACCAAGAAACTGGCCAAACTCTTATCTCCGGTATGGGTGAACTTCACCTTGACATCCTTGTTGACCGTATGAGACGTGAATTCCGCGTTGAAGCTAACGTTGGTGATCCACAAGTTTCTTACCGTGAAACATTCCGTAAATCTGCTCAAGTTGAAGGTAAATTCGTACGTCAATCCGGTGGACGTGGACAATATGGTCACGTTTGGATTGAATTCGGACCAAACGAAGAAGGTAAAGGATTTGAATTTGAAAATGCAATCGTTGGTGGGGTTGTTCCACGTGAATACATCCCAGCTGTACAAGCAGGTCTTGAAGGCGCACTAGATAATGGTGTACTTGCAGGCTACCCACTGATTGACATCAAAGCAAAACTTTACGACGGATCTTACCATGACGTCGATTCCAATGAAATGGCCTTCAAAGTGGCTGCTTCAATGGCATTACGTAATGCTGCTAAGAAATGTGATCCTGTAATCCTTGAGCCAATGATGGCTGTAGAGGTTGTTATCCCAGAAGAATACCTTGGTGATATCATGGGTAACATTACTTCCCGTCGTGGTCGTGTAGATGGTATGGAAGCTCGCGGTAACGCTCAAGTTGTTCGCGCATTTGTACCACTTGCAAACATGTTTGGTTATGCAACTCACCTTCGTTCAGGTACGCAAGGTCGTGGTGTATACACTATGCAATTTGACCACTATGAAGAAGTTCCTAAATCTATTGCTGAAGAAATCATTAAAGCTAATGGTGGAAACAACAAAGAAGATTAATTGATTTTTTTCGTAACATCAAGTATAACTTTAGTTAGAAGTATTGCTTAGTTTAAATTTAAGCTAAGTAAAAAATAATTATTGAATTATCGAGGAGGATATTTTAAAATGGCAAAAGAAAAATTTGACCGCTCTAAACCCCATGTTAACATTGGTACTATTGGACACGTTGACCATGGTAAAACAACTTTAACTGCTGCAATTACAACTGTACTTGCTAAAAAAGGCTATGCTGATGCACAAGCATATGACCAAATTGATGGTGCTCCAGAAGAAAGAGAACGTGGTATCACAATCTCTACTGCTCACGTTGAGTACCAAACTGATACACGTCACTATGCACACGTTGACTGCCCAGGACATGCCGATTACGTTAAAAACATGATCACTGGTGCTGCACAAATGGACGGAGCTATCTTAGTAGTATCTGCTGCTGATGGCCCAATGCCACAAACTCGTGAACATATCTTACTTTCACGTCAAGTTGGTGTTCCATACATCGTTGTATTCATGAACAAATGTGACATGGTTGACGATGAAGAATTACTAGAATTAGTTGAAATGGAAATTCGTGATCTATTAACTGAATATGAATTCCCTGGCGATGACATTCCTGTAATCAAAGGTTCAGCTCTTAAAGCACTTCAAGGTGAAGCTGACTGGGAAGCTAAAATTGACGAGTTAATGGAAGCTGTAGATTCTTACATTCCAACTCCAGAACGTGATACTGAAAAACCATTCATGATGCCAGTTGAGGATGTATTCTCAATCACTGGTCGTGGAACAGTTGCAACTGGACGTGTTGAACGTGGACAAGTTAAAGTTGGTGACGAAGTAGAAGTTATCGGTATCGAAGAAGAAAGCAAAAAAGTAGTAGTAACTGGAGTAGAAATGTTCCGTAAATTACTAGACTACGCTGAAGCTGGCGACAACATTGGCGCACTTCTACGTGGTGTTGCTCGTGAAGATATCCAACGTGGTCAAGTATTAGCTAAACCAGGTTCGATTACTCCACACACTAACTTCAAAGCTGAAACTTATGTTTTAACTAAAGAAGAAGGTGGACGTCATACTCCATTCTTCAACAACTACCGCCCACAATTCTATTTCCGTACTACTGATGTAACTGGTATTGTTACACTTCCAGAAGGTACTGAAATGGTAATGCCTGGTGATAACATTGAGCTTGCAGTTGAACTAATTGCACCAATCGCTATCGAAGACGGTACTAAATTCTCTATCCGTGAAGGCGGACGTACAGTAGGCGCTGGCGTTGTTTCTAACATCAGCAAATAATATCTGATACGATTCAAACCGACAAAGTCATTTGGCTTTGTCGGTTTTTTTGTGTAAAAAAAGCTGAATAATCTAGTAATAAAGAATTAGTTCATATTTCTAAAAAATTAGATATATACAATTTTTGATAATTGTGCTATATTTGGAATGCACATAAATAATTTACAGAGGAGAGAGAATGAAATGAAAAAGAAATTAGTTACTTTAGGATTAGCGGGTGCAATATTTTTATCAGGAATGGGAATCTTAAACGTAAGCGCAGCAAATTATTCGGATACAAAGTTTAGTTTTACACTAGGTAAACTTGGTGCAAATGATTACACTGGTTCTAGACAAAAACAGAACACTACATCATCTTATGTGAAATTAAATTCAATTGGAAAAGGAACAATGGATACATGGCTTTTAAAATCTAATGGAGCTAGCGTTCGAAGTAAATATGTGACTGTGAGGCAAGGTGAAAGTAAAAAAATTGCTAACTACGCTTATGAAGATTATGGCAAATGTAATGTTAAATTAGCTGCTGAAACTAGTAAAACTCAATTTGTTAGAGTTACTGCTACAGGCCTTTGGAGTCCAGATAGTATTTAAATAATGATAGGGTAGGTTTCTGAATCAATGGAAGCTTACCCTATATTTGTAAAAGGAGATTTTAAATGAGTCGATTTTTAAAAATAGAATTTAATAGAGTTTTTAAAAGTAAATCATTTCTTGCTGCTCTTGCACTGGGAGTGTTAATTGTGCTAATTCAACAAATAACTGTCGCACGTTACTATTCCACGGCAGAAGAAAATGTATTTTTATATTTAACAGGTTATGATACAACGGGGCTTGGAACAAACCTTTATTATTTATTGTTACCATGTTTAGTGGCTTTAGCTGGTGCGGATTTATTGGGTGAAGATCGGCGTAGTGGCTTAGATATATTTTCGCGAATAAGAGGAAATGATAAACAGTATTATTTTTCGAAGAGCATCGTTGCTTTTATTGCTGGAGGGGTAGTATTTTGTTTGCCTTTAATTATGGAACTTTGTGCATTAATGTTAGTGTACCCCTCTATACCACTTGATTATTTCGTAGCAGAAGTACCGGTTACATATGGCGCAATGTTTTCTAATATATTTTATAACAGTCCGCTTAAGTATGAGTTGATATTTCTTGTAATAGGCTTTGTTTACGGAGGGTTATTTGCTTTAATTGGAATTCTAGTGTCCTTTTTTAGTTCTAGTAAATATGTAATTTTATTGAGTCCACTAGCTATTTATTATGGTGTTTGGATTGTGTTTTCTTTGATTGGCTATCCAGAGTTTAGTCCGTTTGGTTTCTTAACTCCAAAGCAAGGTTACCCCTTAAATTTCCATATTATTTGGATAGAATTTCTACTTCTTTTAGTAGTGATAATTATGGGTATTATTTGGAGTGTGAAAAATGAAAAATCATAATTTAGTTCGGTTGAATTTTGATTTTGAAAGAAGAAAATATTTACTGCTTTTATTGATATTTGTTTTTATAATTGTATTCCGCTTGTTGTACACAAGAAATGTCGAGACAGATGTCCTTTACATTGTACAGAGTTCCGTATCAGTTGAAGTTCTATTTATAATTTTGAGCCCGTTCTGTTTATGGATGAATCAAATATTGTGTTTTCAACATAGGGAACTAGCTGTTGTTCGGATTAAGAACAAATATACACTTTGGAAAGTCAATGCAACTGTTATTTTGTGGAATGCCTTTTTGCTTGCAGTATTAACTAATGCCTTAAATTATGCAAATAGCGTTATTGTAATGAATTCCCAAATAGTACAAATTTACATTTATTCTTTTATATTATTTGGTTTAGGTTTAGTTCTTGTAGGTGTTTTACAGAATATACTACTTGTTGTTACAGGTAATAAGGCAATTGCTTTTTTTGTAGTATTTCTGGTATTTTTCTTTGATACTAGCACAATCAAATTGCAGCTAATTTCCAATCTGTTTATAGTGAACCCTAATGATCTTACTGATTTGCTGTCATTTGCTGGGCGAGTTTTCTGCTTGGTTGGTGGAATTATTGTTTTATTTTTAATAAGCTGGTTGCTTGCAGAGAAAAAAGATATGTTTCGAACCTCGAAAAAGAAGGTGCGTTAATATGTGGTTATTTTTTAAACGGGATATATTATGGTTTCTTCAAGGGAATAAATTGAAAATAATAGGCTTGGTAATACTTCTGGTATTAGCAATTTTGATAAGTGTTGTTAATACGAAAAATGCATCGGGTACGATAGCAGATGTTTTTCTAGCCTTTTTAAAACAAGAAAATGGAGCAGAAAATCCGCTTACGAGTAGCTTAAATTGGATTATCATTCAAAGTGTGCCGGTTTATCTATTTGGAAGTTACTTTTATAAGGAATTGTTTGCGCTAGAGGAGTTTATTACTATTCGCTTTAATAATAGGATACTCCCCTTTCTTTCCAAAATTTTACTAATCATTACGCTGATGTTGCTTTATTATTTAGTAATTATTGGATTAGTAGTGTTTATTAGTTTTCTTTTTGGCATTCGTTTGGATGTAGAGCCGACTGTATTGTTCATAGGTTTAAATATGCCACTTTATGAAATTGGGTTGTGCTTTTTTGTTGGTGGGCTAGCGCTTATCACGCTTCAATTGTTGCTTTCAATAATAATTAAGCCATTTTACGCTATCACAGCAGTGCTTGTCATTATTGTCACCAACTGTTTTATTACTAACTCTTGGATTATAGGAAGCGTTTCGAATGTTGCTGGATTTACCGATGTAAATAATTGGCTGTTATTAAGTATTCAATTGGCATATATTATTTTGGCGATGCTCATTGGCGGAAATATTTATCGAAAGACAGATTTATATAAACTAAACTAGGGAGAATATCGATGAATTATATAAAAGTTAATCATTTAACAAAAGTAATCAACAACCATACTGTTCTAGATGATATTGATTTTGAATTAAAGCAAGGTGGGATTTATTCGTTCATAGGTCATAATGGCTCTGGGAAAACGATGCTATTTAGGGCGCTGTGTGGATTTATTGCGCCAACAAGTGGTGAAGTTACAATTAATGGAGTTAATATTAGTAAAACTAAATCTTTTCCAGAAAAGACAGGGATTATTATTGAAACACCAGGATTTTTAGCTAATTATACAGGTTATAAAAATTTAGAATACTTGGCTTCTATTCGAAATAAAATAGGAGAAAAGGAGATACTTGCTGCGTTAGAAAAAGTTGGCCTTGCTGGAAAAGAGGATTTGAAAGTAAAAAAATATTCACTTGGAATGAGACAACGACTTGGCATTGCTCAAGCTATTATGGAAGATCCAGATTTACTAATATTTGATGAACCAACAAATTCACTAGATAAAGCTGGCAGTCAGAGTTTTATTGACTTGATTTTAGATTTAAAAGAAAAAGGAAAAACGATTCTATTAGCAAGCCATCATATTGCCGATATTGATGGAATATCAGATGAAATATTTGAAATGGAAGCAGGTCAGATAATAAATAGGAGAAAAGCATGAAAAAAATAATTGGCGGAGTCTTAATTGTTCTATTAATAGGCCTATTTGTTTGGCGCGTGTATGATGTAAATGCTAATTCTTTTTCATATGAAAATAAAACACACGCTGATCAGGAAAAATTTCAAATGGGAACTGCAACAGTTAGTTTTGGAAAAGCATTTGTTGTGAATGATGCTGATATAAATAAGTACGCGACAAAAGATTATTTTAAACAAGAAAATGATGCTCTTTTGCTTGTTCAACTAGAGTCTACAGAAAAAGATATTAGGATTTCTGATTTTCAGCTAGGGTATAAAGAATTTGTAACTTTGTCAGATACTACGGCGTCAAGTTATGAATTTGAAGATGGGGTATATAAACATTTGGTAGGGTTTAATATACCTAAAGAATTATTAGCAAGGAACAAGACATTCACCCTGGTTACTCCAAGTAAATATTGGAAGAACGGGGCAAGGGATGTTGTGGACATTAGTTTATAAAAAGTAACATGATTCAAACCGACAAAGTCATTTGGCTTTGTCGGTTTTTTTGTATACCAAAATAAAAATATACTTGAAAAATATCACATTTTCGCATAACCTTAATGTAGACATATCTTTTTACCTTCTAGACCGAAATCAAGGAGGTAGGCCAAGTGGTACAATTTGATGCTCGAAATATGGCGTTACTCGAATCGCTCGTCGTGGCGAATGTATATCTTGCACCTGAGAAGTTACAAGAAGAGCTAGGCATTTCCAAACGAACACTTCAATATGATGTGGAAAAAATTAATAAAGAATTAGATAATATAGGGCTTGATGGCATTCAATCTGTGCGAGGGCAAGGGTATTATTTATTAGAAGAAGAAAAATCAACAATGAAAGAAATCCTTGAAAATAGGGGAGCGAGCCACAAAGTTTTTTCAGCTAGTGAACGCCGCATCCGTATTTTATTTTTTCTGCTCGTAACAGATGCGCGAGTGATTATTGATACGATTAATGAATGCAATGAAGTCAGTCGTAACACCAGTTTGCAGGACATTAAACAATTAAAATTAGCGCTTAAACAGTTTAATTTAGAGCTTATCTATGATCGGAAAAATGGCAATATGGTTCTTGGTGATGAGCGTAGTATCCGCCAATTTTTCATTCATTACTGCATGAATAACGAAGAAATCGCGACCGCAGACCAGTTACTTGATTTGATGAAAATTAATCCGATGATAAAAAATCAGGAGCTATTTCCCAATTTGGATACGATTTTTGAAATTCTAGCTGTGACGGAGAAAAAAATCGGTATTCGTTATACAGATGAAGTTATTGAGCGGATTGGCATTATGATTTTCTTCTTTAAAGAGCGGATGAAGCGTGATTGTTATTTAAATGAGCAGGAAGAACATGAGGTGGAATCTTTTGATATTGCGCAGGAAATTTATGAGCAATTGCAGCAAACGGAGGATTTTTCAATCAACCATGCGGAAATTACTTATTTAGGTAAACTTTTGCTTGGGGCTAGTCGTTTGAATGATGATGCGGCCGCTACAGGAAAACTTGATATTATTGTTGAGAAAATTATTGCTGAATTTGAACGCCTTGCCTGTGTGAATTTTGAAGATCATCGCAATTTGAAAAAAGATTTATTGCTGCATTTACAGCCAGCTTATTATCGGCTTAAATTCCAAATCGAATGGATTAATCCGCTGCGTACAGATATTAAACAAAGTTATAGTGACGTTTACGAAATTACAAAAAAATCATTAGAACCGTTAGAAGAATTACTCGGTGAAACAATTCCGGAAGACGAAATAGCTTACGTGACGATTTTGTTCGGCGGCTATCTTTCGCGTAAAAATAATACGTTAGTTGAGCGCAAAAAGCTGTTAATTGTGTGCTCTAAAGGCGTTGGAACTTCGCGAATGATTGAACGTCAATTGTCGCAATTGCTCGGCGAACGGGTAGAAATTTTAGAGCCAATTTCGATTCGTGAGTTTGAAAAAGGGCTGTACGCGCCAGACTTTATCGTTTCTACATTGCCAATTATGGAACCGAAAGCGCCGGTTTTTATCGTGAGCCCGATTTTAACTGAAGCGCAAAAGCAGCAATTAATGAAGGCAATTGCGCCGCACATTTTACAAAAGGATTCAGACGCGCGCATGTTGTCGTCGGTGTTAGACGTGGTGGATCAATATGCCAAAGTGGAAGATCGTGAAAAATTGGCGGCTAAACTAAAATCGGTTTTATTCCAAGTGCAATCAGATAGCCAGCTAGAAAAATCACCAACACTTGAAGAACTTTTACCGAAAGAACGTATTACTTTTCAAGAAAGTGTGGCTGATTGGCGTGAAGCTATCCAAGTTGCCTCGAAATCGCTACAACAAGAAGGTTATATCTCGAGAAACTATCAGCATGCGATGATTGAAAATATTGAGAAACTAGGCCCATACATCGTCATTGCGCCGGGGATTGCCCTTCCGCATGCTTCGGTGGACGACGGGGCATATCGGGTTGGCATGAGCTTGCTAAGGCTGGATAAGCCAGTTTCATTTTCGAGTAAGGCGAAGGATCAAGTTAAATTAATTATTGTGCTCGCTTCCATTGACTCCTACACACATATTAATGCGCTGAGCCAGCTGACTAATTTGATTATGAAACATCACTTGCTTGAGCAGATTGAACAGGCAGAGTCAGCAGCAGAAATTGCCGCAATGTTAACAATAAAATAAGAGCTAAAGCCAGTGTGGTATTAAGTTGCCGCGCTGGCTTTTTTGTATGCCCGCTAACAACGAAATGTAACAGTCTATTCTTTGCACTTTCGAAAAGAAAGGAATTGGGCTTTTTTAAACAGAGGAGCTACAGCTATAATAAGAGTGTAAGTTATTGATAGCGCTATCAATCAGTTAGAAGGGATGAAGAGATATGTCTTTTTTGAATAAAGAGCTTGTGAATCTGCATGGAACAGCCAAAAACGCTGACGAAGCTATCGTGCAAGCTGGAGAATTATTAGTGAATGCAGGTTATGTGAGCGAGCAGTATGTAGAAAAAATGGTGGAATCTTATCATGAAAATGGTGCGTACTTTGTCATTGCACCTCAAATAGCAATTCCTCATGCAAGACCAACTGATGGTGTGGAAAACTCTGCAGTATCACTAGTCGTTCTAAAAGATGGTGTGAATTTCGGACACGCCGCAAATGATCCTGTGCGATTAGTATTCGGACTTGCAGCAACGTCAAGCGAGGCACATTTAAAAGTCATTCAAAAAATTGTCTCCTTGCTTAGTAACAGCGAGAACATTGAAAAAATGATTCATTCAGAAGATTATCAAGTAATTGGAGAATTAGTGGAGGGATAATAATGAAAATTTTAGCAGTGTGTGGACTTGGTCAAGGGACAAGCTTAATTTTACGAATGAATGTAGAAACAGTTTTGCGTGACATGGGAGTGGACGCAGATGTAGAGCACATTGATGTATCCGCTGCTCGCTCGATGAACGTTGATATTATCGTGACAAGCCAAGAACTAGCAGAAACGCTTGGAACAGATACAGGCGCCAAAGTAGTCATCGTCAACAACTATTTTGACAACGCCGAAATTAAAAATGCATTATCTGCAGCAATCAATAGTTAAATAAGACAAAAAAAGGTGGGAAAAAAATGGAGATTATTACGTGGATTGCCAATAACTTTTTTGGAACCCCAGCCATACTTTTAGGTTTTATCGTACTTCTCGGGTTACTTTTACAAAAGAAAAATTTAAGCCAAGTTATTAGCGGAACTTTTAAAGCTATTATCGGATTCTTAATTATCAACGCTGGTGCGGCTGTTATTACTGGTTCACTGGGCAGTTTCGAACCAATGTGGAAAGAGGTATTTGGACTAGAAACACCACCGCTTGCAGGGTTTTTAGGTCAAGAAGCCTTTAATGCAAAATTTGGTAGTGCGGTAACACTTGCGATGACACTTGGATTTTTAGTCAACGTATTATTAGCAAGATTTACCCCGTTTAAGTACATTTATTTAACTGGTCATATGATGTTCTGGACAACGACAATTTTTGCAGGGATTACTGTGCAAGCTGTCGGCGGAGATATTCCGTTCTGGGGGCTGGTGCTCTTCTTAGCAGTAATTATGGGGCTTTACTGGACACTCCAACCAGCAATTACACAACCATTTTTGCGTAAAATTACTGGGAACGATAATGTCGCATTAGGCCATACTTCATCCAGTGTAGCGATTCTATCCGCTTTACTAGGGAAAGTATTCGGAAATAAGAAAAATGATGCTGAACATATTAACTTACCGAAAAAATTAGAGTTCTTGCGTGACTCGAACGTTATTACAGCTCTTACAATGGGGATTCTGTTCGTAGTTGGTGCAGTAATCCTGATGGTGAAGAAAACACCGGGAGCAGAGAAATTAATCGCAGAAGCTGGAAATCAAAGCTTCATCGTATACTCGATCGTTCAGTCCTTTACGTTTGCAGCGGGTATCGCCATTGTCCTTGTGGGTGTGCGGATGTTTATCGGTGAAATCGTACCAGCCTTCAACGGTATTGCGACAAAACTTGTACCGGGTGCGAAACCAGCACTAGATGCGCCAATCGTTTATCCTTATGCACCAAACTCCGTAATCATCGGTTTCCTAGGAGCATTCATTGGAGCGATTATCTGGTTAGTTGTACTTGGAAATACAGTTGGTTACGTATTTGTGCCAACGATGATTGTTCTCTTCTTCCACGGAGCAGTTGCTGGGGTATTCGGTAACTCGACTGGTGGGATTAGAGGAGCGCTGATAGGTGGATTCTTAACAGCTACGGTTGTTGCTTGGGGTCAATATATTATGGTTACATTCTTTATCAATACGACGGTTCCAGATACAGCAATGTGGGCAGCCGACTCAGATATGTTTATCCTCGGACCAATTGTCAGCATGTTAGCGAAGTTATTCTTTTAAGTGAAATCTAAACCTCTTCCTTGTCTAGCATTCAAGAGGAAGAGGTTTTTTGAAAGGAAGTTTTAAAAATGAGTTTTATTCGTACTTTTTATGGAGATATTGCCCCAGATCAATTGGGCTTCACTTATTCACATGAGCATATTGTCTGCGTACCGGCTTACTGGCAAGAACGAGATGCTGACGATTTACTTTTAGATGATAAAGAAAAATCGCAGCTAGACGTACAAGATTTCGCAGACTTAGGCGGAAAAACGATTGTCGATGCGACCGCGGTTGATTACGGCAGACGCGTCCTTGATGTAGCGCAAATTTCCAAAGAAACCGGCATTCAAATCGTTGGGACAGCGGGATTTAACAAAAGTTTCTTATGGGATGGGAAAATTAAGCCGGAACTGAAACCAATCATCGGCGATTTTGAAACCTATTATGAATGGATTGAAAATACTTCAACGGAAAAACTAACGGAATTTGTCGTAAATGAAGTGGAAAATGGGCTTGAAGGAACGCCGTATAAGGCCGGTCAGGTGAAATTTGGAACGGGCTACAATATGATTACACCTTTAGAAGAAAAGACGATACGCGCGGTTGCAAGAGCACATCATGAAACCAAAGCACCGATTCATTCCCATACAGAAGCGGGAACGATGGCGCTCGAGCAAATCGAAATTTTAAAACAAGAAAATATCCCGTTAGAATATCTATCTATTGGGCATATGGACCGCAACCTCGACCCGTATTATCATAAGCAAGTTGCAAAAACAGGCGCATTCATGTCATTCGACGGCATTGCCAAAATTAAATACGCACCAGAAAGTGCTCGTATTGCCGCGATTCTATATTTAGTTTCGGAAGGGTTTGAAGATCAAATTCTAGTTAGTGGCGATACTGCGCGAAAAACATACTATAAACATTACGGTCACGGCCCAGGACTCGAATACATCGCCAAAAAATGGGTGCCACGCTTTATCGATGAAGCAAACGAAAAAGGCTTTGACGGAGAGAAATTAGTCAAAAAATTCTTCGTGGATAACCCAGCTAGATGCTTTACATTTAAAAAATAGGAGGCGAAATCTGTGTTATATGCAGATGAAAATTCATTTGATATTGGCGCGAAAATCACGAAAACAAAACCAGTCATTTTGCCAATAGGAGCGGTTGAAGCGCACGGACCACATTTGCCACTAGGGACAGACAATATTTTAGCGTCAGAATATTCTGCGAAAATAGCGGCGGAAACAGACGGATTCGTGCTTCCGATATTACCGTACGGCCAAGTTTGGAGCTTGCAAGATTTTCCGGGAAGTTTGACATTATCGAATGAAACGGTCACCAAAGTAGTCGTGGAAATCGGTGAAAGTCTTTATAAACAAGGGTTCCGGCTGTTTGTGCCAGTGAGTGGACACCTTGGAAATATGGCGGCACTCAAAGATGCGGCGCGCGAACTATATGCCAAATACCCCGATATGATTATCCTGCACATTTTTTACCCGAATATCCAAAAATTAGCAATGGATGTGCGCGAAGGAACAGCCAATCACCATACGTACATTCATGCTTGTGAAATTGAAACATCACTCATGCTCTATTTATCCCCAGAAAATGCAGATATGAGTCGTGCGATTGATGATCCGCCAGTTTTACCAATTGATGCGGATTTCACCCCAACACCATGGCAAAACTTCACCAAGACAGCAGTTTTAGGAGAAGCAACTTTAGCGACGGCAGAAAAAGGCGAATACTTGATTGAAAAAACGTTAAAAACATGTGTGGAGTTGATAAAGCTTGAACAAGAAAAAATTCGAAAGTCTACCAAAATGGAATAATTTTGCGCTATTTAATTTTTTAGCGAAAGATAAGGAAAATAGCCGAGAAGTCATGGAAGCGGCGCATGGTTTCGCAGTACCGGGAATCGTCGCAACGAACTATGAAACAGCCGAAGAAGCGGCCGTTGTGATTAAAGAACTACAAACTACAGCGGCGGTCGTGAGTGTGGGTCTTGGTGGTGGCGGGGACTGGCAAAACTGGCGCGATGTGCTTCATATCGCCCGCCTTGCTTCAAACAGCCATATCAACCAACCAATCGAAACAGCGGGATTAACAAATGACTTGCTCCCAGAAACTTTCACTAATGCGCTCGTTCGACCAACCGGAAAAGTCGGTATCGTTCGTTTATCTTCCGGCGACGAAATCACGGCCGAAGAAGCTGTCAATTACTGCCTATCTGCCAACATCCCATCGATTAAATTTATGAGCATCGAAGGCACAAAATATTTAGACGAACTAGTTTATTTAACAAAAATCGCGGCCGAGAAAGGCATTTACGGTATTGAGCCAGCTGGTGGAATTGGGGCCGATAACATCCTTGAAATAACAACCGCCATCAAATCAACCGGTATTCCATTCTACATGCCGCACATTTTCGGCAAAACAATTGATAAAGCAACAGGTCGGACGAAGCCAGAAGAAATTGAGAAAATTTTTGCCGCATTGGAGGGGAAATAAATGATTAATAACTACATCGATATTACGGTGCGCTTATTAGAAAATATTCTTGATAATGAAGCGGATTACGTAAAAGAAGCAGGAGCCAAAGTTGCCGAGTCTATCGAAAACGATGGTGTTATCCATTTGTTTGGCTGCGGTCACTCCCATATTTTAACAGAAGAAGTATTTTATAGAGCAGGCGGATTAGCGGCAATTCATCCAATTTTACATGAACCGTTAATGCTCCACGAAGGTGCCGCGGCGTCTTCCGTACTCGAACGCAAAAATGATTATGCGAAGACGTTTATGGCGGAGGAGGATATTCGCCCGGGTGATGTTATGATTGTGTTATCAACATCGGGTCGCAATCCCGTACCAATTGATGTTGCGGAAATCGCCCGTGAAAAAGGTGCCTTTGTCATCGTGATTACCTCGCTGCAATATTCAGCCAGCCAAAAATCACGCCACGTATCTGGCAAAAGACTATCCGATACAGGTGATATTGTAATTGATAATGGTGCTGTTAAAGGCGACGCAGTACTAAAATCCGCGAACTTTGATATCGCATTCGCCCCAACATCAACCGTAACTGGCGCAGTCATCTTGCAATCTATTTTTGCAGAAGCGATTGAAAAAATGGTAAACGATAATTATACGCCACCAGTATTTATTAGCGGAAATGTCGAAAACGCCGATGCGCATAACCAAGCACTTGTTGATAAATATAACGAACGTATTCCGCTTCTTGGAATGAATTTATAAAAGTAGCTGCCTTAGGGATTTTGTTTCCCTAGGGTTTTTTTAGTATAATAAAGATATTAAGGACTTTGGAGGAATTCGATGCTTACAACGAGAAAAGCATTATATTATTTAGACAAAGGAAAAACAAAAGATGCTATTCGCTTACTTGAAACTTGTTGGAATCAAGAAGTGACAGTCGAAAATAGAAGAGATATATTTTCAGCGACTGTATTGCTCAGTGACGTGTTATACCAAAGAGGCGAACGTTTCCCAGAAATCTATCAACATCTAATGTCGATTTTAGAAGACATGCAAGATCTGGAAGCAGTTGATTTTGAACGCGAAAAAGCGACGCAGATTTTAGCTGAATTAGATGAATATTTTAGTGAAGTAGGCACATTTTTCCAAGATCATAGTTTAACCGAGCTTTGGGTGAAATCCGATTATAAAAATGACTATAATGATGTGTATCCAACACGACAAAGAGTGGCTGACATCGAAGCAGAACTTGGGCATAAGTTGCCTGAATCATATATCTACTTAATGCGTCATACCCAAAACGGAGGGATAGTATCAACGGATTCTGTACCTACGACAGAGCCAAGTTCATGGGCAGAGAATTGTGTAGCTATTACTGGAATCATGGGAATAGGGAATCGTGGAATTTCTACATTGAATGGATCATTCAATACAAAATTTTGGATGGAAGAGTGGGGTTATCCTGACGTTGGTTTAGCCATTGCTGATTGTCCTTCTGCCGGTCACGATATGGTTTTCTTAGATTACCGAGAATGCGGCAAAACAGGCGAGCCAACAGTTGTTCACATTGATCAAGAAGGTGATTATAAGATAATTAAGCTAGCGGATAATTTTGAAGCGTTCATTATGAGTTTGTATATAGAAGAATATTAATCCAAAAAATGGAAAAGGAGTGCGGCCGATGGATCCAGCATATGTATTTGATAGCGAGCAAGCAACGAAATTATTAATGAAGAATTACGAGTTAGTAAAAACAAGTGGTGTCAGTTTTATTGATAAACGAATTCGGTTTCTAATCGCTCGTCTGTTTGCAGGAAACAATGAAGTCGTGAGTCCAGAGAAATTCAATACACTAAACAAAGAATTTAAGCGACAACTTGGTATGTTTACAGCGCTAAATGGAAATGTCCGCGCCTCACTTGTAGGCTTGTTGATGGCAAGTGACAACGCTAGCTCAGACAGTGTTCGGCAAGTGATTTCAAACTATAACATGTTAATTCAAGCGGGATTTCAACGCACAGAATACACTTATTTTGCAGCTTACTTATTACTAGAATCGGAAAATCCAACAGTAACAGCTCAAAAAGCGAAAACCATCCACCAACTTTTCAAAAAAGACCACCCATTTTTAACCAAAAGTGAAGACGTGACAACGGCCGTTTTCTTAGCCAACCTACCTGAAGAAAACACTGGAAAATTGGCGGAAGTAACAGAATACTATTTCCAAGAGTTTGCCGCGAAAGGCTTCCGAAAAAATGACAGCCTACAATTTTTAGCAACAACAGGAACCCTTTTATACGGCGAAAAAGACAGCAAATTTATTCGACGAGTAGATAACATTGTGGAAGAATTACGACAAAAAGGCGTGAAAATAAAACCACTACATTACTCGAGTATCGGGATTTTAGCATTTGTCATGGATGGCCGCAAAATCGACTCAGGATTAGTGAACCTCATTGATGAATTAGGGCAACAACCTGGCTTGCGCTTTGGACGCGAATTCGTTACAGCTCTAGCGATAAGCCTTTATACAGAAAAACAATCAGGCCAAATGAGCAAAGAACAATTAGAAGGATTAATGGTCAATGTGCATATTTTAATTGCGATGGAACAAGCCGTCGCGGTAAGTGCAGCAGCTGCAGCGAGTGCGGCCGCCGCATCTAGTTAATACAAAAAAACTGGTAGCCCGCGCGGGGCTACCAGTTTTTTATTTATGGGCTAACATAAAAGTCATTGCTTTTCTTAGGTGGATTGGATGAACTTAAAACATAATCTTTCAAAAATGAATTCGGAGCGGAATCCCATAAAGCCATTCCGTCAGATTTTGGCGGTGCAGTACCAGCGAAGAAATACATATTATTTAATCCCATAGTATCCGCCATTTTTTCCTTATCTGCTTGGCTGTATTTATCATAAGACTCATTCGTCATCAAGTCCATAATCGCTTTATCATAACCACTATTATAAAAAGTATCGTAATCAAATTGGTCGAA
This sequence comes from Listeria swaminathanii, assembly GCF_014229645.1. Taxonomy (GTDB): domain Bacteria; phylum Bacillota; class Bacilli; order Lactobacillales; family Listeriaceae; genus Listeria; species Listeria swaminathanii. The sequence continues at coordinate 125,118 of NZ_JAATOD010000005.1, forward strand.
ATTAAGCAAGTTTTCATCCGTAGAGCCATTCGCTTTCGCCCAAGCTTCGATATCTAATTTTTTTGATTGATAAGTGAAGTTTTTGTTTTTTGCACTATACGTAATGGTGCCGTACTTATGCGGGAAAACAGAAAGCGCATTTGTCACGATATCCGTGATTTCTTTGCCATCTGTGCTTTTTGCGGAACGAATATTTTGCGTGTGGATATGACCGCTAAGAGAAAAATCCATCGCTCCAGCTGTAAGAGCATCAATCACTTGCTGATTATAATTAATCGTATAGCCTTTTTGGATGACATCACTATGATCCGTTAAATTATGATGCAACACTGGGATGAGTTTCGCGCCGTTTTTCTTCGCAAGCGCGCTACTTTCTTTTATCCAATCTAAAGTTCCGGCTGTTAATCCGCCTTCTGTTGTGGGAGTTCCCTGTTGCATATTTGTTTTATACATAGCAGTATCAAGCATAAGGAGCCACACTTTGGACGAGGGAGCCGCTAAATAACTAAGCGAAAAATCATCACGCGAAATGGCATCTTCGTAACCAAACTTGCCATAAATTTTACTAAAATCTGTTGGTGAAATAGTGTCAGTCGGTAGTTGCTTATCTTTTTCGAATTTGCGCGCCCATGGGTTATTAATATCATGGTTACCTGGAACTACAAAAACTTGAGTCCCATTCTTTTCCACTTGAGTAAGTTTTTTCGCTAATCCTTCGTGGCTTGTTTTTTCACCATTATTCGTCAAATCGCCGCTAATAATAAGCACATCTGTCTTCTTCGCCTCAACATCCGCTAAAAAAGCATCCGTTATTTCGTTGCTATAAGCCAGTTGTTTACCATCGCCAGCAGCCACGTATTTTTCAAAAGCTTTGCCATTATCCGTTAATGATGGTGCAAAGTAATGCACATCTGTCGTTACAACCATGGATAAATTACGATCTTTTTCGATTGGCGCAGTGATTTTCTCCGTTTTCCCACTTGCAGAACTACAAGCAACTAAAGAAAAAGACAACAATATAGGTGTAACTATTTTTAAAAATCGAATCACGTTAATCACGCTTTCATGTTTGTATTTTCACAATAAGTCGTAAAATTTAGAACAAAACTCAAAATATAAGGAGCCATGTTCTAAATGGTTTAGATATCTCTATCTAAAATACTTTTCGTCAAGCTGTACATATCATCACGGTACGCGCCAGCTGGTAATTTTTTAATTTCACGAAGAGCTTTATTCGTATATTTATTAGCAAGTTTAAAGGCTTGCTCCACACCGTTATATTTAGAAATAAGTGCTAAAACTTGTTCGGAAGCTTCATCAGTCATATCTAGTTTTTGCGAAAGAAGCGGCTCGAATTCGGCCAAATGACCTTTCATTGCATAAATAAGTGGTAGAGAATAAATCCCTTGTTTCATATCATTTAAAACTGGTTTGCCAAGACCTTCATCGGTGCTCGTATAATCAAGCACGTCATCAATAATTTGGAAAGCCATACCAAGATAATGCCCGATATTATAGCATTTTGCAACAGTTAAGCGACCTGCTTTACTACCAGTTGCGCCAGAATAACAACTAAGCGCAAAAAGTTGAGCTGTTTTGCCAGAAATACGAGTTAAATATTCGCGGACAGTAACGTTCATTTTGTAGCTAGTGCGCATTTGGTCCAGTTCGCCCATTAAGATTTTTTCGATATTTTTACTATTAAATTCGATATTCTCAATAGAAGAAGCATGCGCAGATAAAATTTTGAAACAGATACAGAATAAATAATCGCCAGTATAAACGGCATAATTACGACCATATTTGGAATGAATTGTCGGAATACCACGACGTAACGGGGAATCATCAACGACATCATCATGAATTAACGTTGCCATATGAAGCACTTCAAGCGCAGCAGCGATAGAAACAGCGCGGTCTTTATCAAAATCTGGTCCAGCTTGGGCAGAAAGAAGCGCAAAAGCAGGGCGCAATAATTTTCCACCAGCGTGAATCAAATCTTTCACATTTTTTTCGACATGTTTATCGCGAATTTGGATATTTTTTTCAATCGTTTGTAAGACTTGTTGTAAATCTTTGGAAAGTGCAGGATAGTCATCCCACATAGCATGAAGTTGCATATTGAACTCCTTTTTTTAAAGTTATTTTTGTACTGCTTGACTTTGTTTAGCATCAGCGAACATCCGCAACGTTTGGACGTTTTTCAGTAGGTAGTTTGCCGCAATCCCAACCGCAATCCCGGAAAGAATACCGATAAAAGATAATACTGGCAAATAAAGCATAACCGACCAAGTACCCGCGATCCAACTAGCAATAACGAGTTGTCCGACGTTATGTAAAATCCCGCCCGTAACACTCACGCCAATGATGCTCACACGTTTCGGTCCAAGTTGCTGCACGAGCCACATCCCAAGAAAACTCAAGATAGCCCCGGCCGCACTATACATAAATGTCGAAATCGTTCCACCAAGCAAAGTGGATAATACTAATCGAATGCAGATTATCATAAATGTATCTTTTGCCGATAACGTATAAAGCGAAATACACGTAATAATATTAGCAAGACCAAGTTTCGCCCCAGGAGCAAACGCAAATGGGAACGGAATAGCCCGTTCAAGTAAACTAATGACAACAGCTTGTGCAGCCAAAAGTGCTATATATACTAATCGTCTGTTTTTTGTCATAGAAACACTTTCCTATCTATTAGAGGATAAGGTCAGGAAGAGATAATCGGATCATCTGAATCGCCTGAACTCCCGTCACTCGCTTTTACTTCAATTACTAACTTATGTGGAAGACAAACGACCGTATCTCCTTGTTTATCAATTGCCCCAGTCCGAACACACACCTGATCGTTACAGTTCGCTTTACTAATTCGGATTTCTTCCCCTGAAACCTCAATCGTGTTAGTATGTCCATCCGGTTGTTTCACATCAAAGCTTTCCGTTCCTTTGTGTCCAGTGAGCGTAACGGTCTTATATTCTTTACTATCAACAGAAATAACCGCAACAAGCTCTTTCTTTCCACTAGCAGGAGCCGGTTCATTCGCTTTTACATATGAAAAAATAGCAATCGGCAAAAAGGAGAGTATACAAAGAGATAAAATAATAATAATATCCCAACGCTTCACCATAGAAAGATACTTCTTCACCGTATTGCCTCCTTTCAAAATGTCATGTACAAATCCTATTTTAAAGGATAATGCCTAAATATAATAGGAAAAAGTTCAAGAAATAAACAAATAATAAAAACGGAAGCACCTCCTATGCCAAAACTGGCTTTTGGATGCACTCCCGAGTTTTTATTTAAAATTTAACTAGTTAATTTACTTGTCTCTGTAAACGGATCTTGGCTTACCGTACCACCAGTGACCAAGATGTTTTTGGAACCATGGAACAGCCCAATAATCAAGACCAAATGTGCGTCCAGCGCCATTTAGAAGTGCGATAGAAGCTGGTAACGCCCAGAATTTGTCCCAACCAAGCATAGCGCTTAGTGTAAACATTACTAGGAATCCAGCACTTCCGATACTTACAAGCCAAGTGAATAGACCAACTACCATAGCAAGACCGATTGCAAGTTCAACGAAAGGTACAACTTTTTGCATTACTAGTGCAACGTCAAGGTTTGGCATTAGAAGTTCCATAATCCACTGGAACCAACCAGGCATATGACTAAGAATTGGAGTAGTTACGTTTGTTGCAGCAGCCCCAGCAGCATCACCGGCAGCTTGACTAGCGCCAGATGTAGCAGCAGTTTGTAACCATTCGAATGGCATTTTAGAGCTTGTTGCAGTTAACCAAGAGTCAGAACCGATACCGTTAAATAAAGGTTTTAAGTTTGTAATACTTACTTTATCCCATGTAGTTTCACCGTAGATTTTAGAAAGAGCTTCGTCAATCCAGAACCAACCTAGATATACACGTAAAGGAAGAACCCAAAGTACGTTACCGTAACGAGAAGTCCAACCACGGAAGATATTACGGTGATCTTTAATGTGGAAGAATTCATGCATGATATATTGCCACATGTAGTAACCACTACGGATACCGAAGAAGTAATACAAGTTAACCATATGTTTCATTAAAATAGCGAACCAACCAGAAAGATGCATGCCACCAAGATGAGCAACACCATATTTAGCTCCGATAGAAACCATTACACCGTGGTATTTACCTTGGAATGGTTCTTTTTCGCCAGTACCGCTCATTTCAACGATGATGCTTTTCGCTGCAGTTAATGCAGTTTGTTCAGCACCTTCAACGATTTGCGGTGTAGGTTTGCCTTCTTCATCTTCAAAGTAAGCAAGGTCACCAACGACATAAACATCTTTAAGACCGTCAGCTTCCATATATTGGTTTACTTTCAAACGGCCTGCACGAGCAGATTCCATGCCGTAATCTTTTGTATCAGAGTTAGCGCGAACACCAGCAGTCCAAATTAATGTACTTGTTGGAAGCTCCTCGCCAGATTTAAGTACGATGCTTTCAGGTTTAACTTCAACGATAGCAGCGTTTTTCATGATTTCAATACCTTTTTTAACCATGTAACGTTCTGCTTTGTCAGCGTCTCTTCTTTCAAGCATGTTTAGAATTGTTGGAGCAGCTTCTACTACAACTAGTTTAATTTCAGATGCGTCAATTTTGTTATCTTTAGCAAGACGATCTTTCCATTCTAAAAGTTCCCCAACCATTTCGATACCAGTAAATCCAGATCCACAAACAACGAATGTTAACATTGCTTTACGTTTTTCAACGTCTTGTTCGCGAGATGCTTTCGTTACAGTTTCTTCAATATGATTGCGTAACTTAACAGAATCTTCCCAAGACCAAAGTGTAAAGCCATTTTCGCCAACACCAGGAGTCCCGAAATCATTAGGTTCGCCGCCCATACCTAATACTAGGTAATCAAACGGATAGCTTCCGTGTTCTGTTGTTACAACTTTTTTATCATGATCTACATGTGTCACGTTATCAGTTACAAGATTAACTTTTGTTCTATTAAACAAACGACGTAAATCATATTGAATTGCAGTTGGTTCAACACGACCACCAGCAACCTCATGTAGTTCAGTCATCATTGTATGGTACGAATGACGATCGATTAATGTAATATTAACGTCTTTGTCTTTCTTGTATTTCTTAGCTAATTTCTTAGCAGCGTGTACACCTGCATATCCTGCCCCAATTAAAACGATATTCTTTTCAGGCATATGCTTCCTCAACTCCTTGTAAGTTTATTCACAAAAATAAAATGAGTCCAAAATTCCCCACAGTATTATTATAACCTATCATAGTTTAACAGAAACCTCCTACTAATGTCTAGATAGTAAAGAACAATTCTAATCTAAAATTCAAAAATAGGACTTTGTGCAAATGTTACATAATTAAGCAGGCATAAAGTCCTTGTTTCGTGTAGGTTGTTAGACATTTTTGTTTGCTATTTTGCGCAAAAAGGTTGGTTAAAGCCATCTTTTATATATCAATAGTCATTATTTTGAAAATTAGATGAATTATGTCTTTAGAATTACAGTAGACAAAACCGGACGCTGATGGTATCATTTGTATTGTAAAAGTGATATCGCTTTCGCAGACTATCGGTTTGTGTTCACGAAATCACAAACAAAGTTAATCAATAAAACAAAAGGTGGGAGCAAAACATGAAATTGAAAAAAGTAGCAATGGGTATTACCGTAGTAATGGCTTCAAGTTTATTACTAGTAGGTTGCGGTAGCAGTGACGACAGCAGCAAAGATAAGAAGAGCACAGACACAAAACAAACAGAAACAAAGAAAACAGCTAAAACTGATGGTACTATGACTGACGGTACTTACAAATTAGAAGAAAAGAACTTTGACGACAAAGGCTGGAAAGGTTTCATGTCAATCGAAGTTAAAGATGGTAAAATTACTAAAGCTAACTACGATTACAAAAACAAAGATGGCAAATTAAAATCTGAAGATGCAGACTACGAAAAAGCTATGAAAGCTAAAGTAGGAACTGGTCCACAAGAATACTTGAAACAATTAAGCGATTCTTTAGTTAAAAATCAAGCAGCAGCATCTGTAGAAGTAGTTTCAGGAGCAACTCATTCTTCTGACGCATTCATCAACTATGCTAACCAATTAATCCAAGCAGCTCAAAAAGCTGATACAACTACAATTTCCATCAACAACCTAGCTAAAATGGAAGATGGAACTTATAAATTAGAAGAACAAAATTACGCTCATGGTTACCGTGTAGTATTCAGCATGGACGTTAAAGATGGCAAAATTACTAAATCCGACTACAACTATGTTGATAAAGACGGAAAACTTAAATCAGACGACGCTGACTACGAGAAAAACATGAAAGCTAAATCTGGTACTGGTCCAAAAGAATACATCCCAGCACTTAACAAATCTCTTGTAGAAAAACAAGACGTTGCTGCAGTAGACACAGTTTCTGGTGCTACTAATTCTTCTAACCAATTCAAAATCTATGCAGCTCAACTTCAAAATGCTGCACAAAATGGTAACACTGACACAATTAAAGTATACAACTTAGTAGAAGCTGAATAATCAGCACAATTAATGCACAAAACGGCTGGCCCTGATTTTCGGGGCTAGCCGATTTTTTTATCGAAAAACAGAGGAATTAAGCCTTTTTACTATAGATTTATTCCTTTTTTTACGCTATAGTTATTCAAGTAAAGATCATGGATTAGAAAGGTGAAAAAGCTCATGAAAAAATGGAAAATAATATTTTCAGTTATCATATTAGCGCTCGTTGTATCAGCGTGCGGAAACTCAAGTAAAGAATCAAAAAGTGAACCAAGCGATTCAAAAAATCTAATGGACCAACCATACTCTAAAACAGACTTCCTGATGGGGACGGTCGTAACACTTAAAATTTATGACAAAGACAAAGAAGACGTCCTTGATAAAGGCTTCGATCGCATCAAAGACCTAGCTGCCAAAATTACCACAAGCGATTCAGGAAAAACTTCTGAAGTGGACAAAATCAATGAACAAGCAGGCAAAAAACCGGTCAAAGTATCAGAAGACGTTTACTACTTAATCCAAGAAGGACTTAAATACTCCGAGAACTCTGGTGGCAGCTTCGATATTACTATTGGCCCGTTAACGTCCTTGTGGCACATCGGTTTTTCTGATGCGCGCAAACCTTCTCAAGCCGAAATTGACGCAGTTTTACCATTAATCAATTATAAAGACGTTACAATGAACGACAAAGATCGAACTGTCTATTTAGAAAAAGAAGGCATGGAGCTTGATTTAGGCGCAATTGCTAAAGGCTTCATTACCGATGAAACATTAAAAGTATTCAAAGAAAATAAAGTAACCACATCTATTATAGATTTAGGCGGAAACATTTACGTTCAAGGTAACAATCCGAATGGCAATAAATGGAATGTCGGAATCCAAGACCCATTCTCCCCTCGTGGAAGCGTTATTGGGAAACTTCCTGAATCCAACATGTCCATCGTGACTTCAGGTATTTATGAACGCTATCTAGAAGTTGACGGCAAAACATATCACCACATTTTAGATCCGAAAACAGGTTATCCTTTTGATAATGATATCGCAGGGGTTTCGATTGTATCTAAAAAATCGATTGACGGCGACGGCCTATCAACTGCCACGTTCTCCAAAGGAATTAAAGGCGGAATGGACTACATCGAACAATTCGACGGTGTAGATGCAATTTTCATTAGTAAAGAGAAAAAAGTATACGAAACATCTGGATTAAAAGGTCAATTCGAATTAACCGATAAAGACTTCCAAATGGATACGTTGAAAAAATAAACTATTACTATAGAAGAAAGTGAGCAGAAACCCATGCGGATTCTGCTCACAATAAATTAGAAAAGGGGCTAAAAAGGGGATATGTCAATACCATCGTTTCTGAAGTTGGTTGAAATCCAAACGAAGATAGCTAGTGTTTTTCCATTTATGTTAGGGACGCTATTCGTTGTTTATCAATACGATATGTTTAAACCGGTTAATACGTTGATATTTTTTGGTTCGATGTTGATTTTTGATTTAACAACAACCGCGATCAATAACTATATGGATTACCGTAAAGCGACAGATAATCATGATTACGATTACCGCACGACGAGCAATGTCATTGGTCAAGAGCAAATCCCAGTACGCACGGTTATAATTACCATTTTCCTAATGTTCTTCATTGCAACGGGCTTAGGTGTGTGGTTAGTTTTCCGGACGGACTTGTTAGTGCTTTTGATTGGCTTTGTATGTTTTTGTATTGGTATTTTATATACGTTCGGCCCCGTGCCGCTTTCTCGTATGCCTTTAGGAGAAATTTTTTCTGGAGTGACTATGGGATTCGGGATTTTCTTCTTAGCCGTCTATGTTAATGCTTATGATGCAGGAATTGCTAATTTGCTTTGGCAAGGAGAAATGGTAACGATTCAGTTCAATCTAATAGAAATCATCCGGATAGGTGTGGTATCCTTACCATGTATTTTCACGATAGCGAACATTATGCTCGCGAATAACCTATGCGATTTAGATGAAGATATTAGAAATCATCGTTACACACTTCCATACTACATCGGTAGAAAAATGGGCGTCCTGCTATTTAACGCTTTATACTATGCGTCATTTTTAGCTATGATTATTTCGGTTGTGGTCAACTTCCTAAGTCCAATCATGCTACTATCAGTTGTAGCGATTTACCCAGTGTATCGTAATTTAGTTAAATTTAATAAAGAACAAGTGAAATCGAAAACATTTGTCATTGGTATTCGTAATTTCGTATTAATTAATGCGACAATGACAATTCTGATGGCGGCGAGTGTTGTTTTTCAACAATTGACGTGAGGAAAGGGGGCTTCTTTGAATGATAGAGAAATTAATATTAGGTCGTTTTGTTCCAGGGGAGTCCTTGATCCATGGTCTGGATGCGCGAACAAAGTTATTGGCAGGTTTTTATTATATCGGAATTTTATTTTTAGCCAATAACTGGTGGACCTATGCGTTAATGGTCTTATTCACACTAATGGTTATTCAGATGACCGGCATCAAGCTAAAAGTTTTTATAAAAGGTGTTAAACCGCTAATTTGGCTGATTTTATTTACTGTAGTCATGCAAATACTATTTGCGAGCGGTGGAACGATTTACTTTGACTGGGGACCATTTACCATCTCCTCTTTCGGACTTCTAAACGGCGTGTTTGTATTTTTACGCTTTGTCTTAATCATTATCATGTCGACAGTTATTACGCTGACAACGACGCCTATGAACCTGACAGACGCAATTGCTTACATTCTCCGTCCTTTCGCAGTGCTCAAAGTGCCTGTTAATGACATCGCGCTCATGATTTCAGTAGCACTTCGATTTATCCCGACACTAATGGGTGAAACGGATAAAATCATGAAAGCGCAGCGAGCTCGTGGAGTGGATTTCGGTGAAGGGAATCTATTTGAACAAATGAAAGTCGTTGTCCCCATTTTTATTCCGTTATTTGTTAGCTCGTTTAATAGAGCGGAAGAATTGGCGGATGCGATGGAAGCAAGAGGTTATCAAGGCGGCGAGGGACGCACGCGATTCCGAATTTTGCATTGGCATTTCGGGGACTTGATTGCAGCATGTATTATGTTGCTTTTAACAGTTGGCCTCGTATTATTAAGAACGACTTAAAAACATTCGATTTAACCGGATGTTTTTTCTTTTTGGTAAATTTTAACAAATGGCTATATACTGCAGTTTGCGAGCGCGAGGAAACCGAGATTCTTCTATATAATTGCTCCTATGAAAATAACTTAAAACTTTTTTCGAAAAGCGGTTGATTACTACCCCCAACCCGTGTATAATAGATAAAGTGCAAATGGACAGGCATTGGTCTGCCCTTTTGACAACGAGCACCCCGGTATTGCCGGGAATGCCCATGTGATGAAGTGAAAGGTTGCTGACACACCCGGCCGCTTTGCCATGGCGGATGTTCAGGTAATTTTCACGGAGAATGTCTACTTTAAAAGTAGGCGAAAAGGAGGGAAAGTAATGGCAAAACAAAAAATTCGTATTCGTTTAAAAGCGTATGATCACCGTATTTTGGATCAATCAGCAGAAAAGATTGTAGAAACAGCGAAACGCTCAGGTGCTTCCGTATCTGGTCCGATTCCACTTCCAACAGAGAAGTCAATCTACACAGTCTTGCGTGCGGTCCACAAATATAAAGATTCTCGTGAGCAATTCGAAATGCGTACACACAAACGTTTAATCGACATCGTTAATCCAACACCACAAACAGTTGATAGCTTGATGCGTTTAGACTTACCAAGCGGTGTGGACATCGAAATCAAACTATAATAAGAATATATTAAATTAACAGGAGGTGTGACTCATGACCAAAGGAATCTTAGGTAGAAAAGTAGGGATGACACAAGTTTTCACTGAAAACGGCGAACTTATTCCAGTAACAGTAATCGAAGCAGCACAAAACGTGGTACTTCAAAAGAAAACTGTTGAAACTGACGGCTATGAAGCTGTACAAATCGGTTTCGAAGATAAGAGAGCAATTTTGTCAAACAAACCCGAACAAGGTCATGTAGCAAAAGCCAATACTACTCCTAAGCGCTTCATTCGCGAATTCCGCGATGTAAACTTAGACGAGTATGAGATTGGTGCAGAAGTAAAAGTAGACGTATTCGCAGAAGGTGACATCATCGACGCGACAGGCGTATCGAAAGGTAAAGGTTTCCAAGGTGTTATTAAACGCCACGGACAATCACGCGGCCCTATGGCCCACGGTTCCCGTTACCATCGTCGCCCAGGTTCAATGGGTCCAGTAGCACCTAACCGTGTTTTCAAAAATAAACTACTTCCAGGTCGTATGGGTGGAGAACAAATCACTATCCAAAACCTAGAAATCGTTAAAGTAGACGTTGAAAAGAACGTTCTTTTAGTAAAAGGTAACGTTCCAGGCGCTAAAAAAGCATTAGTTCAAATTAAAACTGCTACTAAAGCAAAATAATTCATTTGGAAAGGAGGACTAACGAATGCCAAAATTAAGCTTACTTAAACAAGATGGAACAAACGCTGGCGAAATTACTTTAAACGACACTGTTTTCGGTATCGAACCAAATGAAAAAGTTGTTGTTGACGTAATTTTGAGCCAACGTGCTTCCCTACGTCAAGGGACTCACAAAGTAAAAAATCGTTCAGAAGTACGTGGTGGCGGACGTAAACCATGGCGTCAAAAAGGTACAGGTCGTGCCCGTCAAGGTTCAATCCGTTCCCCACAATGGCGTGGCGGTGGTGTCGTATTCGGCCCAACACCTCGTTCATATGCTTACAAATTACCTAAGAAAGTTCGTCGTTTAGCGATTAAATCGATTCTTTCTTCTAAAGTTAATGAAGAAAAATTAGTTGTACTTGAAGGTTTGACTTTCGATGCACCTAAAACAAAAGAATTTGCGGCTTTTCTTAAAAATATCTCTGTAGATACTAAGGCACTAATCGTAGTTGCTGGTGAAAGTGAAAATGTAGAATTATCTGCACGCAACTTACAAGGCATTACTGTTATTCCAGCTGAAAGTATCTCAGTACTAGAAGTTGCTAAACATGATAAATTAATTATCACTAAAGCAGCTGTCGAAAAAGTAGAGGAGGTGCTCGCATAATGGATGCACGCGACATCATTAAGCGCCCAGTTGTAACTGAAGAATCTACAAGCATTCTCGACGATAAGAAATATACATTTGAAGTAGATACTCGCGCAACTAAAACGCAAGTAAAATACGCAATTGAAGAAATTTTCGACGTAAAAGTTGCTAAAGTAAACGTAATGAATTACAAAGGCAAACTTAAACGTATGGGCCGTTATGCAGGTTACACTAACAAACGTCGTAAAGCGATTGTTACTGTTACAGCTGACAGCAAAGAAATTCAATTCTTTGAAGTATAATTCGACTAACTTTAAATAAATCTAACGAGGAGGGGAAACAATGGCGATCAAAAAGTATAAACCTACCACTAACGGGCGCCGGCACATGACTAGTTCTGATTTCGCTGAGATTACTACAAGTACTCCAGAAAAATCTTTACTACGTCCTCTTAAAAAGAAAGCCGGACGCAATAACCAAGGTAAGTTAACTGTTCGTCATCACGGCGGTGGCCATAAACGCCAATACCGCGTGATTGATTTCAAACGTAACAAAGATGGTATTCCTGGACGCGTTGCAACGATCGAGTACGATCCAAACCGTTCCGCTAATATCGCTCTAATCAACTATGCTGATGGAGAAAAACGCTACATCATCGCAGCAAAAGGCCTTGAAGTAGGTCAAACAATTTATTCAGGAGCAGAAGCTGACATTAAAGTTGGTAATGCACTAGAATTAAAAGATATTCCAGTGGGTACTGTTATCCACAATATCGAAATGAAACCTGGTAAAGGTGGACAATTAGTACGTTCTGCTGGAACAAGTGCTCAAGTACTTGGTAAAGAAGGCAAATACGTATTAATCCGCTTAAACTCCGGTGAAGTTCGCATGATCCTTTCTACTTGCCGCGCTACAATCGGTCAAGTTGGTAACGAACAACACGAACTTATCAACATCGGTAAAGCAGGTCGTTCACGTTGGATGGGTAAACGCCCAACTGTTCGTGGATCTGTAATGAACCCGAACGATCACCCACACGGTGGTGGTGAAGGTAAAGCTCCAATCGGCCGTAAATCGCCAATGTCTCCATGGGGTAAACCAACTCTTGGATACAAAACACGTAAGAAAAACAACAACTCCGATAAATTCATCGTACGTCGTCGTAAGAAAAAATAATCGGATTAATAGATTGAATAAAATTGGTAGCAGGATAGCGAGGACATGCGTTCTCAGCTTCCTGACTATGCGAAGGGAGGTTCCGTCATGGGTCGTAGTTTGAAAAAAGGACCTTTTGTTGATGGCCACTTGATGAAGAAAGTGGACGCTGCAGCAGAAAGCGAAAAGAAACAAGTAATTAAAACTTGGTCTCGTCGCTCCACGATTTTCCCAACTTTTGTTGGACTAACAATCGCTGTATATGATGGACGTAAACACGTTCCTGTTTATGTTCAAGAAGATATGGTAGGACACAAACTGGGCGAATTCGCACCAACTCGTACGTACCGCGGTCATGCGGGCGACGATAAAAAAACTAAACGCTAATTTGAGAGGAGGATATCCTAATGGCAAGTGAAGTTACAAGCGCAAAAGCCGTTGCCAAAACGGTTCGTATTGCTCCTCGCAAAGCTAGAATCGTCATTGATTTAATTCGAGGCAAGCAAGTTGGCGAAGCAATTGCAATCTTGAAGTATACTCCAAGATCGGCTTCCCCAATTATTGAAAAAGTATTAAAATCCGCTATTGCTAACGCAGAGCATAACTATGATTTAGACATTAACAACCTTGTAGTAGAGGAAGCATTTGTTGACGAAGGTCCAACACTTAAACGTTTCCGTCCACGTGCACAAGGTCGTGCAAGTGCAATCAACAAACGTACTAGCCACATTACAGTTGTGGTATCTGAAGTGAAGGAGGGATAATTCGTGGGTCAAAAAGTACATCCAATAGGTATGCGTATCGGTGTCATCCGTGATTGGGACTCCAAATGGTACGCGGAAAAAGATTATGCGGACTTCTTACATGAAGATTTACGCATCCGTGATTACGTTGCAAAACGTCTATCTGACGCTTCTGTTTCTCGTGTAGAAATCGAACGTGCAGCTAACCGTGTGAATATCACTATTCATACTGCAAAACCTGGTATGGTTATCGGTAAAGGTGGTTCTGAAGTTGAAGCATTACGCAAAAACTTAAACGAACTTACTCAAAAACGTGTTCATATCAACATCGTAGAAATCAAACGTGCTGACCTAGACGCAAAATTGGTTGCTGAAAATATCGCTCGTCAATTGGAAGGTCGTGTATCTTTCCGTCGTGCGCAAAAACAAGCTATCCAACGTACTATGCGTGCTGGAGCAAAAGGTATCAAAACTCAAGTATCTGGTCGTCTTGGCGGAGCGGATATCGCTCGTGCTGAACACTATAGCGAAGGAACAGTACCTCTTCATACATTGCGTGCCGACATCGACTACGCATGGGAAGAAGCTGACACAACTTATGGTAAACTAGGCGTTAAAGTCTGGATCTACCGCGGTGAAGTCCTTCCTACGAAGAAAAACAATGTGGAAGGAGGAAAATAATAATGTTAGTTCCTAAACGTGTAAAATACCGTCGTGAATTTCGCGGAAACATGCGTGGACGCGCGAAAGGCGGAACTGAAGTTGCATTTGGTGAATATGGTCTTCAAGCAGTTGAAGCTTCTTGGATTACAAACCGTCAAATCGAAGCAGCTCGTATCGCAATGACTCGTTACATGAAACGTGGCGGTAAAGTTTGGATTAAAATTTTCCCTCATAAATCTTACACTTCTAAACCAATCGGGGTTCGGATGGGTAAAGGTAAAGGTGCTCCGGAAGGTTGGGTAAGCCCAGTCAAACGTGGCAAAATTATGTTTGAAATCGCAGGTGTTCCTGAAGATGTAGCGCGTGAAGCATTACGTCTAGCAGCACATAAACTGCCGGTCAAAACTAAGATCGTTAAACGTGAAGAAATTGGTGGTGAAGCAAATGAAAGCTAATGATATCCGTGATTTATCCACTACCGAAATCCAAGATCAAGAAAAAGCTTTGAAAGAAGAGCTCTTCAACCTGCGCTTTCAATTAGCTACTGGTCAATTAGAAAACACCGCACGTATTCGTGAGGTTCGTAAAGCAATTGCCCGTATGAAAACAATCGTTCGAGAAAGAGAACTTGCTTAAAAAAGAATCGTAAGGAGGTTTTAATACATGGCTGACCGTAACCAACGTAAAGTTTATACTGGTCGTGTTGTATCCGATAAAATGGATAAAACAATTACCGTGGTTGTTGAAACGTACAAGAAACATGGTTTGTACGGTAAACGCGTGAAGTATTCTAAAAAATTCAAAGCGCATGATGAAAATAACATTGCAAAAACTGGCGATGTAGTTCGTATTTCCGAAACTCGTCCATTGTCTGCAACTAAACATTTCCGTTTATTAGAAGTTGTAGAAGAAGCAGTAATTATCTAAATCAAAAGTTAAAAATAGATTGTGAAAAGTTGCCGAGTGCAATTTTTCCGACCCGTTATTCTGGAAGGAGGGTGTCCTAATGATTCAACAAGAAAGTCGTATGAAAGTGGCTGATAACTCTGGTGCTCGTGAAGTTTTAACTATTAAAGTACTAGGTGGATCAGGACGCAAAACTGCTAACATTGGCGATGTTGTCGTGTGTACCGTTAAACAAGCAACACCAGGCGGCGTTGTCAAAAAAGGTGAAGTTGTTAAAGCAGTAATCGTTCGTACTAAGAGTGGAGCACGTCGTCAAGACGGTTCTTACATCAAGTTTGATGAAAATGCATGTGTCATTATCCGTGACGATAAAAGTCCTCGTGGAACACGTATTTTTGGACCTGTTGCTCGCGAACTTCGTGAAAACAACTTTATGAAGATCGTTTCTTTAGCTCCAGAAGTTCTTTAAAAAATAAGTTCCAAGAAATCAAGGAGGTGCTATACCAATGCATGTCAAAAAAGGTGATAAAGTAAAAGTTATTACTGGTAAAGATAAAGGCAAATCCGGCAAAGTGCTCGCAGCATTTCCGAAAAAGGATCGCGTACTTATCGAAGGAATCAATATGGTTAAAAAACATACAAAACCTTCCAACGTCAACCCGCAAGGCGGAATCTTGAATGTTGAAGCACCAATCCACGTTTCAAACGTAATGCTACTTGACCCTAAAACAGGCGAACCTACTCGTGTAGGATACGAAGTTAAAGGCGACAAGAAAGTACGCGTAGCAAAAAAATCCGGTGAAGTAATAGATAAATAATAGTCGTAGGAAGGAGGGAATATTACATGAATCGCCTTAAAGATCAATATCTTAAGGAAATTGTTCCTGCTTTAATGAGCAAATTCAATTATGACTCCGTAATGGAGGTTCCAAAAATAGATAAAATCGTAATCAACACTGGTGTTGGTGACGCTACAGCAAATGCGAAAGTTTTAGACAGTGCAGTTGAGGAGTTAGCTCTTATCACTGGTCAAAAACCTGTAATCACAAAAGCAAAAAATTCTATCGCTGGTTTCCGTCTTCGTGAAGGAATGCCAATCGGTGCTAAAGTAACTTTGCGTGGTGAACGCATGTATGATTTCTTAGATAAATTAGTTACTGTTTCACTTCCACGTGTTCGTGATTTCCGTGGCGTATCGAAAAAAGCTTTCGATGGCCGTGGTAACTATACGTTGGGTGTTAGAGAGCAACTTATTTTCCCTGAAATTGATTACGATCAAGTATCAAAAGTACGCGGTATGGACGTAGTAATCGTTACAACTGCCAAAAGTGATGAAGAATCTCATGAGTTACTAACTCAACTTGGGATGCCATTTCAAAAGTAATCAAAACTAATTTAGTAGGGAGGCGAAAACGTGGCTAAGAAATCCATGATCGCGAAGCAAAAACGTACACCTAAATACGCTGTTCAAGCATATACTCGTTGTGAACGTTGTGGTCGTCCACATTCCGTTATTCGCAAATTTAAATTATGCCGTATTTGTTTCCGTGAACTTGCCTATAAAGGTCAAATTCCCGGCGTGAAAAAAGCAAGCTGGTAAGAAAGAGTTTAAGGAAGGAGGGTATTATACATGGTGATGACAGATCCAATTGCAGATTTTCTAACTCGCATTCGTAATGCAAACATGGTTAAACATGATAAATTAGAACTGCCTGCATCCAAAATCAAAAAAGAAATTGCTGAAATATTGAAGCGTGAAGGTTTTATCCGTGACGTTGAATATATTGAAGATGACAATGCTGGAACAATCCGTGTTTTCTTAAAATATGGAGCGACTGGCGAACGTGTAATCACTGGTTTGAAACGTATCAGTAAACCAGGTTTACGTGTATATGCAAAATCAACTGAGGTGCCTAAAGTACTTAACGGTCTAGGTATCGCAATCGTGTCTACTTCCCAAGGTGTTTTAACCGACAAAGAAGCCCGTGCTAAACAAGTCGGCGGAGAAGTACTAGCATACGTTTGGTAAGAAAAAGTAAACCATAAGGAGGTGCAATAAATGTCCCGTATAGGTAAAAAAACTATTGTGATTCCTGCAGGTGTAACTGTTACACTTAATGGATCAACAGCAACAGTTAAAGGTCCTAAAGGTGAACTTGTAAAAGAGTTCAACCCAGAAATTACTATTAAAATCGAAGGCAGCGAAATTAACGTTTCTCGCCCGACTGATAATAAAAACCACCGTGCACTTCATGGTACAACTCGTGCTATTCTTAATAACATGGTTGTCGGAGTTTCCGAGGGTTATGAAAAGAAATTAGAACTTATCGGTGTTGGTTACCGTGCGCAAAAACAAGGCGACAAGCTTGTTCTTAACGTAGGGTACTCTCATCCAGTAGAGTTTGTTGCTCCTAAAGGCGTAGAAATTGAAGTTCCTGCAAACACACAAGTGATTGTAAAAGGATACAACAAAGAACACGTTGGCGAGTTAGCTGCAAACATTCGTGCCGTACGTCCACCAGAGCCGTATAAAGGTAAAGGTATTCGTTACGAAGGCGAACATGTACGCCGTAAAGAAGGTAAAACTGGTAAATAATGCCGCTTAATTAGGCAAATGAGAGAAGAGGTGAGTCGTGTGATTACCAAAATCGACAAAAATAAAGTACGTAAAAAAAGACATGCTCGTGTTCGTTCTAAGATTTCTGGAACTGAAAGTCGTCCACGTTTAAACGTATTCCGTTCAAACAAAAATATTTATGCTCAAATTATTGATGATGTAAATGGTGTGACACTTGCAAGTGCGTCTAATTTAGATAAAGATTTCGGTTCTGCTGAATCCAAAGTTGATGCAGCGAGCAAAGTTGGCGAACTAGTTGCTAAACGTGCTTCCGAAAAAGGTATTACTTCTGTCACTTTTGACCGTGGAGGATACTTATATCATGGCCGCGTAAAAGCTCTTGCTGAAGCAGCTCGCGAAAATGGACTAGAATTTTAATAAGAAGGAGGGACATATTACATGCCTGAGCAAATTGATGGAAACAAATTAGATTTAGAAGAACGCGTTGTTACAATCAACCGTGTTGCTAAAGTAGTTAAAGGTGGACGTCGTTTCCGTTTCACAGCACTTGTTGTTGTTGGAGACAAAAATGGTCATGTTGGTTTCGGTACTGGTAAAGCACAAGAAGTTCCAGACGCTATCCGTAAAGCTGTTGAGGATGCTAAAAAGAACATGGTGCTTGTACCAACTGTAGACACAACTATTCCACACACTGTAGTCGGACATTTTGGTGGCGGAGAAATTCTTCTTAAACCTGCTAGTGCCGGTTCTGGTGTAACTGCTGGTGGTCCCGTTCGTGCGGTCCTAGAACTTGCCGGTGTTGCTGATGTATCTTCCAAATCGCTTGGATCTAATACACCAATTAACATGGTTCGTGCTACAATCGACGGAATTAAACAACTGAAAAACGCTGAAGATGTTGCGAAACTTCGTGGCAAAACAGTAGAAGAATTGTTAGGATAAGGAGGGAATTATCATTATGGCGAAGTTAGAAATTACTCTAAAACGTAGCTTAATCGGACGCCCTCAACCACAACGCAAAACTGTTCAAGCATTAGGTCTTGGTAAAACAAATTCTGTAGTGGTTAAAGAAGATAATCCTGCAATTCGTGGGATGATCACTAAAGTAAGTCATTTAGTGGACGTCAAAGAAGTTTAAGCTTAAAAATTATTATGCAATTTGATAGAATTTGTTAAATAGGAGGAGGTGCTTGACATGAAACTACATGAACTTAAGCCTTCAGAAGGTTCTCGTAAAGAACGTAATCGTGTTGGTCGTGGAACAGGCTCTGGTAACGGCAAAACTTCAGGACGCGGTCATAAAGGACAAAAAGCTCGTTCTGGTGGTGGCGTACGTTTAGGTTTTGAAGGTGGACAACTTCCACTTTTCCGTCGTATTCCAAAACGTGGATTCACAAACATCAACCGTAAAGAATTTGCTATCGTGAACTTAGATGTTTTAAACCGCTTTGAAGATGGTACAGAAGTAACGCCAGAACTTTTAGTTGAAACTGGAATTATTCGTAACGAAAAATCCGGAATCAAGATTTTATCTAATGGAAATATCGAGAAAAAACTTACTGTGAAAGCGAACAAATTCTCTGCAGCTGCAAAAGAAGCAATTGAAGCAGCTGGCGGAAAAACTGAGGTGATCTAATGTTTCAAACGTTAGTTAACTTCTTCAAAGTAGCAGACATCCGTAAAAAAATACTATTTACATTAGCAATGCTAGTTATTTTCCGTATTGGTACATTCGTGCCAGTACCGGGAGTTAACGCAGCAGCTTTACAATCTAGTATGGATGGCGGTATTTTGGGGTTCTTAAATACATTTAATGGTGGGGCTTTAAAAAACTTCTCAATTTTTGCCATGGGTGTAATGCCTTACATTACATCTTCCATTATTGTTCAGTTACTTCAAATGGACGTTGTTCCTAAATTGACTGAGTGGTCTAAGCAAGGGGAAATGGGTCGTAAAAAACTCAATCAACTTACTAGATACATGACAATCGGACTTGGTTTGGTTGAAGCTTTCGGTATGGCATACGGGTTTAACCGCATGTCATCAGCTGGCTTAGTCATTGAACCTTCCATAGGTAGATATGCAATTATCGCTGTTGTATTAACTACTGGTACAATGTTCTTAATGTGGTTAGGGGAGCAAATCACTGTTAAAGGTGTTGGTAATGGTGTTTCCATCATTATCTTTGCAGGTATTGTTGCTCGTATTCCTGATGGAGTGCGTCAATTATATGTTTCGCAAATTGAAAACGCCGGTGATCAACTTTTCCTACATGTTTTGACATTGGTTGGTGTGGCGGTTGCGATTTTAGCTATTGTTGTAGCTGTAATCTTCTTCCAACAAGCACTACGTAAAATTCCAATTCAATACTCTAAACGTGTAGCAGGAGCAAAACAATCGGGCGCGCAAGCAACGCACTTGCCGTTAAAACTTAACTCTGCCGGAGTTATCCCAGTTATCTTTGCAAGTGCATTTATTATTACACCGCAAACCATTCTTACTTTCTTTGATCAAAGTAACGATGTGGTAAAAGTATTGAAAGATGTGTTTGATTACACAAAACCAATTGGTATGATTTTATATGTTGCACTAATTGTTGCTTTCACTTATTTCTATGCTTTCATTCAAGTGAACCCTGAGAAAGTTGCAGACAACTTGAAAAAGCAAGGTGGGTATATTCCTAGTAAACGTCCTGGTCGGGAAACACAAGCTTATCTTACATCGGTACTTTACCGATTAACATTTGTTGGTGCAATTTTCCTTTCAGCGGTTGCTATACTTCCAACTATCGGTACTACTGTGTTTAGTTTACCGCAGTCGTTAGCCGTTGGTGGTACAAGCCTACTAATTGTTATCGGGGTAGCATTAGATACTACGAAACAACTCGAAGGACAACTTGTAAAAAGGAACTATCGGGGATTTATCAAATAACACGCAGTTCTTGTTAGGAATTCCTAGCAGGAGCTAGCGCGTAATAAGGGGCGAAACAGTTGAAATTAGTATTAATGGGACTGCCCGGCGCCGGAAAAGGCACACAAGCGGAACAGATTGTTGAGAAATACAACATTCCTCATATTTCCACTGGAGATATGTTCCGAGCAGCTATGGAAAATAACACAGAGTTAGGACGCAAGGCTAAATCCTTTATGGATAATGGCGATCTTGTTCCTGACGCAGTAACAAATGGTATCGTTCGTGAACGTTTAGCCGAAGATGATGCTAAGGATGGCTTCTTGCTTGATGGTTTTCCGCGTACTGTGGAACAAGCAGAAGAGCTTGAAAATATTCTACGTGATTTAGGAACAGAACTTGATGCTGTCATTAACATTGACGTTGAAAAAGATGTTTTAATGAAACGTCTTACTGGTCGCTGGATTTGCCGGACTTGCGGTAAAACTTACCATGAAATTTACAACCCACCGAAAGTTGCTGGGAAATGTGATTTAGATGGTGGAGAACTTTACCAACGTGAGGACGACAAGAAAGAAACCGTTGAAAATCGACTAAATGTAAATATGAAACAGACCAAGCCGCTTCTTGATTTTTACTCCGCAAAGGGTAAACTTCATAGCATAAACGGCGAGCAAGATATTAATGACGTTTTTGTAGATGTGGAAAAAATTCTTGCTTCTTTTTGAGGGGTAAGCTGTGCTGAAATCACTGCCGAAATCAATGCGTGCAAATTAAGTTAGTTTGTAGTATAATGGATAATTGGCAGTGGAATTAAAGGCATCTAAGCAAATCATGATGAACGAGAGAACCGTTTGAAGATCATCCGAATGACGTATATGTTCTACCTTGATCTGTTCCGCCGCAATGCTTTTGCGAGTTACAGTTCTTCTGGTTTTTACGGATTTCACTTTTACAGGTTGTCTGAAAAGCTGGCGAAATGTGTTGCCTTTTAATGAAGTGCATCCATTTTTGCATGTTTTACGTTTTTTTCATGTAAGAGAAATAGTTACACTGAAAGGATTAGGCCTGCATCAGGAACAAATCCAAGAATACAAGAAGGAGGTAGCAAACATATGGCAAAGGAAGATGTTATTGAAGTAGAAGGCGTAGTACAAGAAACTCTACCAAACGCGATGTTCAATGTTGAACTCGAAAATGGTCATAAAGTACTGGCAACTGTTTCTGGTAAAATCCGCATGCATTACATTCGTATTTTACCCGGAGATAAAGTGACAGTAGAGCTTTCTCCATACGACCTGACACGCGGAAGAATTACTTATCGTTTCAAATAATTTGCACTCCGAAATTGAATTTATATACCGGTCTGGTTTATCCAGCTTAGAAATTATCGGTTTATAGAGACATTTTCTCTAATAAACAAGGAGGTATATCTATATGAAAGTAAGACCATCAGTGAAACCTATGTGCGAAAAATGTAAAGTTATTCGTCGTAAAGGTAAAGTAATGGTAATTTGTGAAAATCCAAAACATAAACAAAAACAAGGATAAGAGGAGGTGCTTAAGTAAATGGCACGTATTGCAGGTGTGGACGTTCCACGTGAAAAACGTATTGTTATTTCCCTGACTTACATTTATGGTATCGGTAAACAAACAGCTAAAGAAGTTCTTGCTGAAGCTGGCGTTTCTGAAGATACTCGTACTCGTGATTTAACTGAAGAAGAGCTAGGTAAAATCCGTGAAATCTTAGACCGTATTAAAGTTGAAGGTGACCTTCGTCGTGAAGTAAACTTAAACATTAAACGTCTAATCGAAATCGGTTCTTACCGTGGCATGCGTCACCGTCGTGGACTTCCAGTTCGCGGACAAAATACAAAAAATAATGCCCGTACTCGTAAAGGCCCGTCCAAAACAGTAGCAGGCAAAAAGAAATAATAGTAAAGGAGGTAGTTAGTGAATGGCTCGTAAAACAAATACTCGTAAACGCCGTGTGAAAAAGAATATCGAATCTGGTATTGCACACATTCGTTCTACATTTAATAATACGATCGTAATGATTACTGACACACATGGTAATGCTTTAGCTTGGTCAAGTGCAGGTTCTCTAGGATTTAAAGGTTCTCGTAAATCTACTCCTTTCGCAGCGCAAATGGCAGCTGAAAGTGCAGCTAAATCAGCACAAGAACATGGTTTGAAAACATTAGAAGTAACTGTTAAAGGTCCTGGTTCAGGTCGTGAAGCGGCTATCCGTGCACTACAAGCAGCTGGTCTTGAAGTAACAGCTATTAAAGATGTAACTCCAGTTCCACATAACGGATGTCGTCCTCCAAAACGTCGTCGCGTATAAGTGGTCGTTTTCTTTTGCCAATAGTAGATTTTTACTGTCTTAACTATCAAGGCAGAGAGTTTGACATAAAGACTGATATTCTAGACGTTTTGAAGGAGGGTAAATTTGAATGATCGAAATTGAAAAGCCAAAAATCGAGACGATTGAGATCAGCGATGATGCCAAGTATGGAAAGTTTGTTGTAGAGCCACTTGAGCGTGGATATGGTACAACTTTGGGTAACTCCTTACGTCGTATTCTATTATCTTCTCTTCCAGGTGCAGCAGTAACCTCTATCCAAATTGATGGAGCTTTACATGAGTTTTCTGTAATTGAAGGTGTAGTAGAAGATGTAACAACCATGATTTTAAATATCAAAAAACTTGCACTAAAAATCTATTCTGATGAAGAAAAAACATTAGAAATCGATATGCAAGGTCCTGGTGTAGTAACTGCAGCTGACATTAATTATGACAGCGACGTTGAGATTTTAAATCCCGACTTACACATTGCTACATTAAGTGATAATGCTAAATTTCATGTGCGTTTAAATGCGACTCGTGGTCGTGGTTACACACCTGCTGATCAAAATAAACGCGAAAATATGCCAATTGGTGTACTTCCAGTCGATTCAATCTTTTCACCGGTTATCCGTGTGAACTATCAAGTGGAAAATACACGTGTTGGACAATCAACTAATTATGATAAGCTTACGTTTGATGTGTTGACTGACGGAAGTATCAGCCCAGAAGAAGCAGTTTCACTTGGAGCTAAAATTCTTTCTGAGCACTTGAGTATCTTCGTTAACTTAACAGATGAAGCACAAAAAGCTGAAATTATGATTGAAAAAGAAGAAAGCCATAAAGAGAAAGTGCTTGAAATGACTATTGAAGAATTAGACTTGTCTGTTCGTTCATATAATTGTTTAAAACGCGCTGGAATCAATACAGTACAGGAACTTGCTGACAAATCCGAAGACGATATGATGAAAGTCCGTAACTTGGGCCGTAAATCGCTTGAGGAAGTTAAAGTAAAACTGGCTGACCTTGGCTTATCTCTAAGAAACGAAAACTGATAAAGGAGGCAATTCCATGGGTTACAGAAAATTAGGTCGTACAAGCTCACAACGTAAAGCGTTACTACGTGATCTTGCAACGGATTTAATCGTATTTGAACGTATTGAAACAACAGAAGCTCGCGCTAAAGAGATTCGTAAAGTTGTTGAAAAACTAATCACTTCTGGGAAAAAAGGAGACTTGCACGCTCGTCGTCAAGCAGCTGCTTTCATCCGTCATGAAGTTGTAGAAGTAGTACAAGTAGATGCTAAAGGTAAAGATGGTTCTACTGTGAAGAAAAACCGTCCTGTATACGCTCTACAAAAACTATTTGATGATGTTGCTCCACGTTACGCGGAACGTCAAGGTGGTTACACTCGTATCTTGAAAAAAGGTCCACGTCGCGGTGACGGCGCACCAATGGTTATTATTGAATTAGTTTAATAATAAAACGTTTAAAGCAAGTGGAGTGTCATGATATGGGGACTTCGTGTTTCCTTGTCTAGCTCTGTGTTTCCTAGTCTATTTAATCGTAGGCTAGGAGGCAGGCTTTTTTTGTTTGACCTGTTATCTTCGGATAGCAGGTCTTTTTCTTGCCTTTATGCAGTAAAACATCTATAGTAAATCCCAAAGATAAGAGGAGGACTAAGAATGCGCCCGTTAACTGACTCGCAAATTGCTCAAAATCGACTACATAATTCTGGACTACTACAGTCTAAATTCCCGACCGCAGAGGAAGCGACTCGTGCGTTATTTGGCATCCAGTCCCAGTATCAACAATTTGGAGAGATTAGTTTATTTAACCGTGTAGACAATTTGACGAAAGAAAATCTGCAAATAACTTACGATAAAAAAGACTTAATCAAAATCTGGGGCCAAAGAATGACCGTGCATATGTATGCGCCTGATGATTGGTTTTATGTCCATGATGTGTATGCGCACAAAAACAATTGGTCACGAAAGCATACAGACTCACTAGGACACGATTTGGACGACCTTTTGGCAGAAATGGAAGAATTACTCCTGCGCGACGAGAAAGTGCCTAAAGAGGCTTTTGCGGCGTTATTCGGCGATCATGCAAAAGAATTAATGACTTGGGGTGGGGTTTTCATTCAAGGCTCACTTGATGGTAAGCTGTTTTGTGTGCCGGAGTCCCCTAAAACTCGATTTTATAGTCATCGGAGCCGAATTGATTCGAAGTCCCATGAAGAATGGCTAAATATCGAGCGAAATCAAACAGGACTCGAAACAATGATCGATCGTTATTTTAGCGCGTACGGACCAGCAACAATACAGGATTTCAAACATTGGAGCGGTTTGCGCAATAGCGAGTACATGACGACCCTCGAAAAACAGCTTGAAAACTATTTTTGCTATATTGGAGAAGACGGAAAAACTTATTATAGCAAAACAGAAACGCACGATGAGCAAGAAATGGATACGCCTTTACTTCTAGGAAAATTTGATCCACTTTTTGTTAGTTATGCGAAAAAGAATTGGCTTGCGAATGAGAAAGAAACAAGTTTGATTTGGCGTATTGCTGGACAAATCGAGGCGGTCTTGATAATAAGCGGCCAATTTTTCGGAACGTGGCGATATAAAGTATCAGGGGAGAAAATCATTTTTAATTTCTACCTTAGTAAAAAGTTAACTAAAAAAAGCCAAAAAATAGTTGAAATAGAAGCGATGAAACTCGCTGAATTCCTGCATAAGAAATATCAAGGCAGCATTTTTGAACTAATATAAAAGAAACCTCATTGCAGTGCGCAACGAGGTTTTTCTTTTTATAAAAAAGGCATCTCTGGGAAGTAATCTAACGGTAACTTGATACTTGTAGTGATGTTTGGCTTACAAAGTTTGCAGACTTGGAAATCAGCTTGTAGAGAAATGAGAAACAGCGCATCCTCTGTCGTCATCTTGTCTGATTCTGTAAGTAAAGTTATCATATTATGCATTGTTTTTTGAGTAGCTTTTTCAATTGTAATATCTGATGCTAAACAAATTAAGTTATGGTCATGGATGATTGTTGGTGTTGGAGCCGTGCGATTTTTAAGGATTTGTAGTCGTAAAGTGACTTCCGCCGGCGCCTCTGCACTTGTTGCTGTTATTTTTCCGAAACCAGTCGTTGCTCGAACATTGCCGACATGAAGTGATGCGCCGTATTTTTCAACTGGTAAAAAGATCGTTGCGCCTTCAGTGATTTCGGAAGAGTCAAGTAGTCCGCCGTTTTTAGTAGGTACTTTACTTGGATTTAATTCTTCTGTCTTTAATAGGCCGATTGTTTTCTTTATCGGAATATGAATATCTTCTGAATAGATAATCTGGTTGTTTTCGACTTTGTAGCATCGAGTGGAGTTGCTTGTTAATAAATCATCGGTTATCCCAATGTTCGGCCCGTTTAGCAAAAAGACCTCCGTCCCTAGGAGTTCAATTTTTTCAATCGTTATAGCTAATAAATCCCCCGGTCTTGCTTCTTCAATATAGATTGGTCCGGTAGTTGGTGAAAATTGTTTCCAATCTAGTTCCCCGTAATGAAGCTGTTTGGCGTGAATTTGGCCATTGAAGTGGTCTTTTGTTTTTATTTTTACCACAGAGCCATCTTTCACTCTAATCGCAGGTTCCGTTGATTTTTCCATCTCAAAAATCGAACGTTCTGAGGTTACAAAGTTTTTCATTTCATCCCTTCTCCCTATTCTGTTTATGCTGACGGGTGAATTATAGCAAAAGGGGAAGCCGGAAGTAAATGGATATTCTGTGAACAAAAACGTGTGAAAATCATTGGAAAAGCTCTGTTTACTCCATTTTTTCCACCGTTACATTAGGAAGTGTTTGGATAAAGTGAAATAGTTCATATTCATCGTTCTTATTCTTTGTTTTTACAACAATATTTACACGGATAAAAAGACTTTCGCCAATGAGTTCTTTTTCGCTGGAGTAGGAAACGATTTGCTGTTTGTTTTGTTTAATCTGATCGGTAACTTTGACGAGGTTTTCCTGTTTGTCGGTTGAATAAATAATCGCAGTTGTATGAAAGGCGAACGATTTAAAAATAATGCTGAGAAACTCTAAACCAATTAATGTCAGTAAAGTAGCGGCGATACCAACCCAGTACATCCCGGCGCCAATGGCAAGTCCGATACCAGCTGTAGCCCAAAGTCCGGCAGCTGTTGTTAGACCACGAACGAATTTCTTTTGGATAATAATCGTACCAGCGCCAATAAAGCCAATACCGCTTACCACTTGGGCAGCGACACGACTTGGGTCGAATGATACATTTTGCATGGTGGCGATTTGAGAAAAACCGTACTGAGAGACGATCATAATCAAAGCGCTACCTAAAGAAACCAAGAAATGTGTCCGAAATCCAGCTTCTTTTGCCCTAATTTCTCGGTCAAGTCCGATAACAGCTCCAAGGAGGCCCGCAACAACAAGTCGTAAAATGAAATCTGCTAACATAGTTATCACATCCTTAACGTTAATATATTCCCTTTCGCATTAAAGCAAAACAATCAAAAAGGAAATTTTGCGCCAGATGGATGTTTATACTATAATAAACAATGAATGGTCAAAAAGTGAGGTGTTAAGCGTGGCAGAAAGTTTTGTAAGATTAGAGCACGTTTTTTATAAATATGAGGATACGGAAAAATACGCAGTGAAAGATGTATCGATTTCTGCTCAAAAAGGGGAATGGGTCGCGCTAGTTGGTCACAATGGTTCAGGAAAATCAACTATTGCAAAATTACTAAACGGCTTACTTTTTCCGGAAGATGGCTTAATTAAAATCGGGCATTTTGTTTTGTCTGAAAAAAATATATGGGAAATTAGACGACAAGTTGGGATGGTTTTTCAAAATCCTGATAACCAATTTGTTGGAGCTACTGTACAAGATGACGTTGCATTCGGGCTTGAAAATCACGGTGTTCCGCATGATACGATGGTGGAACGAGTGGAGTCGGCTTTGAATGAAGTTGGTATGCAAAGCTACGCGCTACATGAACCGGCGAGACTTTCTGGTGGGCAAAAGCAACGTGTCGCAATTGCGGGCGTTTTGGCGTTACAGCCGGATGTGATTATTTTGGATGAGGCGACTTCGATGCTTGATCCAAGAGGACGCGCTGAAGTAATGGAAACGATTCGAATTATGCGCGAACAGGAAGATATTACGGTGATTTCGATTACGCATGATTTGGATGAAGTCCTTTTTGCAGATCGGGTAATCGTGATGAATCAAGGTGAGATTCATAGTGAAGGTACGCCGAAAGAAATTTTCCAGCAAGCAGATGCAATGCGAGAAATTGGCCTAGGGGTTCCATTTATTATTGAATTACAAGAAAAATTAGTTGCAGGTGGCTTTGAAACAGGAAGTACCGTGCTATCGGAAGGAGCATTACTAGATCAATTATGGAAATTAAACTCGAACAACTAGGTTATTGTTATCAAAAAAATAGCCCTTTTGAAAAGCGAGCATTACTTGATGTAAATGTTTCTTTTGATTCTGGTAGCTATTCTGCAATTATTGGTCATACTGGCTCTGGGAAATCGACTTTGCTGCAACATCTGAACGCTCTTTTAATGCCGACAGAAGGTAAAATTACGGTTGGCGATCGCGAAATCGTTGCTGGAGTGAAGCAAAAGAAACTGCGCGATTTACGTAAAAAAGTCGGGATTGTTTTCCAATTTCCAGAAGCACAACTTTTTGAAGAAACGGTCGAGAAGGATATTTGCTTTGGGCCGATGAATTTTGGCGTTTCCGAGGAAGATGCGAAACTTCGGGCTAAAAAAGTGATTTATGAAGTAGGGCTAACAGAAGAAATTTTGTCGCGTTCACCATTTGAACTTTCTGGGGGGCAAATGCGCCGGGTAGCGATTGCAGGCGTTTTGGCGATGGATCCGGAAGTGCTTGTGCTAGATGAACCGACAGCGGGATTAGATCCTCATGGACGCGAAGAAATCATGGAAATGTTCTACAACCTCCATAAAGAAAAAGGACTAACGACGGTGCTTGTCACGCATAGTATGGAAGATGCTGCGCGCTACGCTGAAAAAATTGTCTTAATGAAAGCTGGGACAGTTCTGCAAATTGGCTCGCCACGAGAAATTTTTGCGAAGCCAGAGGAACTAGTTGATCTTGGCTTATCTGTACCGGATGTGGTGAGATTCCAAGGGCTTTTTGAGCGCAAGTTTGATGTGAAATTAACGAAGACATGTTTAACTATTGATGAATTAACAACTGAAATGGCGCCTTACTTAGCGAAGGGCGGGGCTTAATTATGATGGATAAAATGATTCTCGGACGTTATATTCCGGGAAACTCTTGGCTACATCGAATTGACCCACGTGCAAAAATCACCGCTGTTATGGCGTTCATCGCGATTGTCTTTTTGGCGAATAATTGGCTAACGTACGCGCTGATGTTTGTCTATGTTTTGTATTTAGTCCTAACTTCGAAAGTGCCATTTTTATTTTTTATTAAAGGATTACAACCGATTTTTTGGCTTATTTTAATTACGCTATTACTGCAAGTCTTTTTTACAAAAGGCGGGACGGTTTTAGTTGATTTAGGACTTTTACAAATCACCACACTCGGGCTGGCAAATGGGGCGATGATGTTCTGTCGTTTCGTTCTTATTATTTTTATGACGACGCTTTTAACATTAACGACAAGCCCGATTGAACTAACAGACGGACTGGAGAAAATTTTAGCACCGTTTCGATTGGTGCATTTACCAGTACATGAACTGGCTTTAATGCTGAGTATTTCTTTGCGATTTATCCCAACATTGATGGATGAAACGGAGAAAATTTTAAAAGCGCAAAAAGCTCGTGGGGTAGAATTTACGAGTGGGAAATGGAGTGACCGGATTAAAGCAATTATTCCGCTGCTCGTGCCACTTTTTATTAGTGCGTTCAAGCGTGCGGAAGATTTGGCGATTGCGATGGAAGCTCGTGGTTATCGCGGTGGTAAAGGGAGAACAAGATTCCGTTTACTGCGCTGGCGATTTGCGGATACGTTGCTACTGATTTCGTTAGTAGTGTTAAGTGGATTATTATTTTGGTTGCGGAGTTGAAATGAATGACAAGATATAAAGCGATAATTTCTTATGATGGCAGCGGGTTTTACGGTTACCAAGTGCAGCCAAATACTCGGACAGTCCAAGCGGAAATTGAAAAAGCGCTGAAAAAAATGCATAAAGGCAAAAGCGTTCGGATTACAGCATCCGGAAGAACTGATACCGGCGTTCATGCGAAAGGTCAAGTAATTCATTTTGATTCTGAACTGGATATTACAGCGGAAAAATTCCAAAAAGCGTTGCAAGTAATGACACCGTTTGATATTAGTTTTTTAACGGTGGAAGAAGTACCGGACGATTTCCACGCTAGATTTGGCACTGTTGGAAAAGAATATCGTTATGTTGTAAAACGGACGAAGGTTTTTGATCCTTTTAGTCGGAACTTTGCGCTTCATTATCCCTATGAGCTTGATCTTTCAAAAATGAAATTAGCGAGTGAACGCTTAATTGGCGAGCATGATTTTACTAGTTTCTGTTCGGCGAGGACGGAGCGGGATTCCAAAGTACGGACACTTTATAGCATTGATTTTTATGAGGAAGATGAAGAGACGTTAGTGATTGCTTTTCAAGGAAATGGTTTCTTGTACAACATGGTGCGGATTTTGACAGGAACATTGCTTGATGCAGGTCAAGGTCGGATTTCTCCGGAAGAGATTTCGAAGGCTTTATTAGCACGTGATCGTCAAAAATTAATTAGTAAAACTGCGCCACCACAAGGGTTGTATTTATGGCGAGTTGACTACGAATAAAATTTGGATGTTTTTTTAGATAACGCATTGACTTTTCGCGCTAAAAACTGTATTATGGACTATGGTATTGTTTGCCCCACAATGAGCCCCGGAAGGTTGTTGTGTTTAAACAATAAAAATATAGAATAGCATTTCGGGAATTAGGAACAGTTTTCGGGAGCTAATTTGTTTCAATTTATTTAGGAGGGTAATTCATGCGTACAACTTATATGGCGAAACCCGGCGAAGTAGAACGTAAATGGTACGTTATCGACGCTACTGGTGTTTCTTTAGGACGTTTATCCAGTGAAGTTGCTTCAATTCTTCGCGGAAAAAACAAACCACAATTTACTCCACATATCGACACTGGAGACTTTGTAATCATCATCAACGCTGGTAAGATTGGTCTTACTGGTAAAAAAGCTACTGACAAAATTTACTACCGTCACTCTCAATATCCAGGCGGTTTGAAATCTCGTACTGCAGGCGAAATGCGTACAAACAATCCTGAGAGATTATTAGAACTATCTATCAAAGGTATGCTTCCAAAAAATTCTCTTGGACGTCAATTATTCAAAAAATTACACGTATACGGTGGATCTGAGCACGAACATGCAGCTCAACAACCAGAAGTATACGAATTACGCGGTTAATTAATAAAGGAGGAATACTAAGTGGCTCAAGTACAATATTACGGAACTGGTCGTCGTAAAAGCTCTGTAGCTCGCGTACGTTTAGTACCCGGCGACGGCAAAATCGTTATTAACAATAGAGACTGGGAAGATTACATCCCATTTGCAGCTCTTCGTGAAGTTATCAAACAACCTTTAGTAGCTACAGAAACTTTAGGTAACTATGATGTACTAGTAAACGTTCACGGTGGTGGTTACACTGGTCAAGCCGGTGCTATCCGTCATGGTGTAGCTCGTGCACTATTACAAGTGGCTCCTGAGTACCGCCCAGCACTTAAATCCGCTGGTCTACTTACTCGTGATTCACGTATGAAAGAACGTAAAAAACCAGGACTTAAAGGCGCGCGTCGTGCACCTCAGTTCTCAAAACGTTAATTATCAGCGTTTCAAAGCATTTCCCTTTTCGGAGGGGGATGCTTTTTTTGTTTGTTTTTTAGTTTTGGCATAGTTAGGCAAAACTACATCCGAAAGTTCCACATGAGCATATATGGGATTGGAGTGACCCTAAAAAATCCAAGGCCGGGCAAATAAAATAGTTAGGAGAGACAATAATGAAGGGCTTAATTATAAATAAAATGCATTCGGACTATTTTACTAATATGTTGGAGGTATTTAACTTACTACCAGAGGAAGAATTAAATTGTATGTGGTTAGTCAGCAGTTATGAGTGTAATATATATCCTTCTGAACAAATCCCTTTTGATAAGGATTATGTTTGGATGAAAGGAACATAATTAAAAGAAATTTTAAATCAAAAAGAAATTATGTTTATATGGGGTAATTTTAAAAGTTATCCTTCTGATACAGAATTAAAAGATGTTCTAAAATATCCGATTCCTTTTGCTGATGGTAATAAAAAATTATGGGGAAAAGATGTTCAATTATCCAATCCATTATCAAATACGGAACTGATTTCATGGGATAGTTCCATATTTCTTGCGCTATCAAAAAATACTTCCATTATAGAATTGCTAAAAGATAATTATCCAGATAGTGAAGATTTATCTAGGTATAATTTGGATATTGATTAATAAATAAAAAATAGTTGGGATTGTCATAATCCAACTTTACATATTAAAAAGATCGGCTTAACCTCCACAATTGGATAATTCTATAGGGTATGGTGATAATAATAATTTTTCGTTTATGAAAATTGAAATAAAATATATTTGAACAAAAAAAGCCCCCGAAGGACTCTTTTTGTACATTTAAGGTTCAATTTTTTTTAATTAGTCACATTGCTTGTGTAACGTAAATCGCAATGACATAACCTTCATCGTTTAACATATAGTCTACTGTATATGTTTTATTTATAGATGGGGACTGGTAAACGAATGATTCATCGGAAACGGTTTGTGTAAGAGTAGCGTCAGATTCCATATAATCTCGTGCTAATTCTGTTAAATGACCTTTGTCTAAATCTTTTCGAATCGTACTTTCGTCACCTAATTGTATAATTACTTGAAAGATTTCATCGTTTTCTACTATAGAGTAGAGTACATCAAGTTCTTCATCTTTATAAAGTATATCATCCTCTTTTGTTAAACTATCTTTACTGGCTAAAGTACCATATACAGTATCATCAGAAGGAGTGTTTTCATCATTCATTGCAGCTTTTGCAGCGGCAGCCTCTTCTTCTTGTTTTGCTTTTTCCTCCGCTTCTTTACGTTCCTTTTCAGCTTTCTCGGCTTCCTCTTTTTGTTTAGCCTCTTGTTTAGCCATGTTGTCGTTATATGCTTTTGAATTGTTATTAATAATTACACTATATTCCTCGTCTTCATAGTTTTTTCTAACTGCTATAAGTTTTGCATAGACTCTTGCTTCAGAATCGCTGTTTATAATTTTGGTAAAAGTAAATCTTCCATCACTATCTTGTTTAACTGTTGTGCCATCAATGGATAATTTGGCTTTAGGATCCACTGTTCCTTCTATAAGCGCTTTCCCATTTTCATCAGTCGTTACAGTAGTTTGGTCAATAGTTAGTTCAATTTCTTTCTTGGTAAGTTCCTGGCTTTCTTCTTTTTTCTCTGTATTTCCACAAGCTACTGTCCAAAAACTGAAAAGCATTAAAATGCTTAACAACAACAAACATCTTTTTTTCATTTTCTCTTGGCTCCCTTTTCTATTTAGATACATAAACGCAACTGTCATTATAGCATGAGTCATCTAATCTTTTTTAAAATGTACCATATATGATACTTTATCTATGGAGTTTTTTATTAAAACTAATTGTTCGTGATAAAAATTAAGTATTTCATTCCCTTTTCAGTTATGCAGTTCATTTATGTGCTATGATTTTACTATCGATATGTTTTAAATGAATTTAAAATATTGGGAAGTGAGCTATATGAAAAAATATAAAAAATGGTGGATAACATTAGGTAGTTTGCTAGTTCTTTGCTTAATCACATATGTATATTGGTTCGCAATACCAAAATATACGGCGAATAAGGCAACGGATAAATATCTAACGGAACAAGAAATAAAACCCAGTCAGATTGAGATTAGAGAGATAAAGAAAGACTGGAAAATGGGTGGCTATCTTACTAAAATTGTATTAAAAGATGATCCGGATTTGAAATATGAGTATAGTTATGATAAAAGATTTAAATTTTCATATCATATTTTTGTCATTGCATTTAAAGATAGGTCGAGTCAAGAAGAAAACCAGATGAAGCATCCCCCTTTACCAGGGCAATTTGATGATTAAAGGGGAAGAAGGGATTTAATAAATTACTTGTTTATGTATTGACCATAACTTCTAAAATAAAAAGGAGACCACCACAATGAAAAAGACATCAATCATTTTTATTTTTTGCGCACTACTATTCCTAACAGCGTGCTCAACCACTGAAAAACAAACACAAACCACCGAAGCAACAGGCACGATAGAAGAAGTAGAAACAGAATCTATTTTAATCAAAAATTTCAAAGAAAAAAACGACCCAGAATCCAGCGTGCGTTTCCAAATCACAGACAAATACTACGACGAAGCGGGAAACAAAATCAAACTAACCAAAAATGACAACGTAAAAATCATTTTAACAAAAGACTTCCCAATCCAAGAAACCCACCCAGCCCAAATAGACTCCAAATACGTCCAAAAAATCATCGTACTAAACAAATAAAACTCTCTCACCCGCAGAGAGTTTTTTCTTTCCTCAAAAAATAAAATCAAAACCCTTGCCTTGGTGTGAACTCCAAGGTTTATAATTCTATATGTAAAGAACGAAACGAGGTGATGGATGATGAATATCAAACAAGCGGCCGATATGTTTGGACTTACGGTAGATACGCTGCGTTATTACGAGCGGGTTGGTGTTATTCCGCCAGTCCACCGGAACGAAAGTGGTTATCGGGACTACCAAACAAGTGATTTGAACTGGGTTTATCTCGTGAAAAATTTGCGGAATGCGGGATTGTCGGTGGAATCTTTAATTGAGTTTGCCACCCTTGCCCAACTAAGAGAAACGCAAAATGTTGAAGCAGCGCAGAAACAAATATTGATTGATCAGCTAAAAGAATTAGATGAAAAGCTAACGGAGATGAAGCAAGTTAGAGATCTGCTCGTATACAAAATCGATACGTACGACAGCCATATTTCCCAGTTTAAAACAAGGGAGTTAACGGCAGATAATGTAGAAAAATTGTGGGAACGGGACAAATTTTAAAGACAATAGGAGGTTTTTTATATGAAAACAGTGAAATTGAACAATGGTGTAGAAGTACCTATTCTTGGTTTTGGGACTTATCAAATTACTGATGCAGCTGAAGCGGAACAAGCGGTCAAAGATGCGATTGCTGCTGGATATCGTCATATTGATACCGCGCAAAGCTATATGAATGAGGAAGCGGTAGGTCGCGGGATTGCTAGGTCTGGTGTGGATCGTAAAGAACTATTTATTACAACGAAAATCTGGGTAGAAAATGTGAGTTATAAAGGTGTTATGAGTTCGCTTGATCGGTCGTTAAAACGGTTAGGCGTGGATTATATTGATTTGCTGCTAATACATCAACCATTCAATGATATTTACGGAGCATGGATGGCGATGGAAGAATTACAAGCAGCCGGTAAAATTAGAGCAATCGGCGTATCGAATTTTAGCGTGGATCGTGTAATTGACTTGGCTTCATTCAATGACGTAACACCACAAGTGAACCAAATTGAAGTCAATCCCTTCCAACAACAAACTGAAAATCTAGAAGTTTTGCGAAATGAAGGCGTTGCGGTGGAAGCGTGGGCGCCATTTGCAGAAGGTAAAAATGATATCTTTAACAATCCTGTTTTAACAAAAATTGGTGCGAAATATGAAAAATCTGCTGCGCAAGTAATTTTACGTTGGTTGGTGGAGCAGGATATCATCGTTTTGGCTAAATCTGTAAAACCGGAGAGAATGGCTCAAAATTTAGCTGTTTTTGATTTTGAATTAACGGCAGCGGATAAAGAAGAAATCGCTAGTTTAAACCAAGGGCAAAGTCAGTTTTTCTCGCATGCTGATCCAGAAATGGTTAAATGGATGGCGAGCCGGAAATTGAATGTGTAAGTAAATTCCTGCAAATAAAAACGAGGTCTGCGGATGTGCAGAACCTCGTTTTTTATTATCCTTTAATGTCGATAGCTTTAATCCAGCCTAATGAGTTATGGCTGTCTTTGATATGCAACCAATCTTCACCAAGAATAGTGGCTGTTTGGTCAACTACTAATAGTTTTCCGTAGTAGAAACCAACTGCTTTTGACTTAGTGCTGTCTGCTTCTACTGGTTTATTGTAAAGTGTCGCTGTTGGATCTTGGACGTAAACGACTTGTGTTGCTGGTCTTTCTGCAGCGGGAGTGTAAAAGATGTTTAAGTCTTTTTGGCTAACCCAACCAACAATTTTTCCGTCTAATTTAAACTGATACCAAAGTGTATTCCCAACTTTAGCGCGCGTTACAAGTTCTAGTTTTTCATTAGCGTAATCAGCAAGAGGTGTTAATTTTTCGGCGTTTTTTGTGTTGAATGGTGCTGTCCATACGTGGTCAGTTACTGCTTTGCTTACTGTAGCATAGCCATCGTAGGAAGTTTGTTCTGTGATACGGTCATATAGACGGTCGTTTAGTTTGTCAGCGCGACCCCATCCGATTACTTCGCCACCTTCTGAAAGGCGGAACCAAGCATAGCCATCACGAGTGATTTTTTTATCTGCTTGAAGAGCTTTACGGTCATATTTTGCGATTGTGCCGTTATCGAACTGCTTTTCAGGATTAGGCAGACGGTAAATATGTGCGTTTAAATCATCGACATATTTTGTAAGATTAACATTTTCATCTTCTTTTTGGTGATAGCTTGTGCTTAGTGCATTACTATTCACCCAACCGATATCTTTGTTGTTCTCACGAATAAAGTACCACTGGCCTTTTTCAGTTTTGGCTTCCCAAGAAATTTCCAAGTTGCGACCTGTATAATTTTTAAGGGTGCCGAGCTGTTTTGAGTTTGCGGTATTGTACGGTGCGGACCAAATAACTTCTTGGTCTTTGTTCGCGGCTACTGTAGCAATAGCTGCTAAGGCTTGATCGGATTCAATTTTATCGTAAATGACATCATATTGATCTAAGTTGTAACGTTCAATGATTGTTACTAATTTAGAAACGTAACCTGGATCCGTCGCGTAGCCACCGTCTTTGATAGCTTGCAGTGCTTTGCGGTAATCTGTTTCACCAACAGCACCTTGGTAACGGTCATTTTCGGTAATTAAAGCTGTGTGATCTTCAATGGATTCTTTCCAACTTGGGTAGACTCGGAAGTTAGCAGTAGTTGACCCGGAAGCTTCCATCGTCCCCATTGAAACCGATTTTCCTTTGTAAGTTCCTTTAATACCAAATAAATTATTGGAGTTCTGACTTAAACCACTTTCACCCCAGTTAGATTCTAAAATAGCTTGAGCGAGCGTTACACTCGTCAGCAGTTTACCATCGCGATATCCATCTTGAGCCGCTGGTAAAATTTCATCGATAAAAGCTTGTTGCGAAGTAGTAAGATTAGCCTGAGCATTGCTACTACCTCCTGATTCTGCACCAGCATTTATAGAAACGACTAAAAATGCTACTATCAGCAGAATGATCCCTGGTTTTATAAACTTTTTGTTCAAATTCCATTGCACTCCTTTATATATATCTGCCACTATAGTATCAATAAATAAGTTGGAAAAACTATTACATTTCTATGACGAAAAACAACTGAATCGCCAAAGCTATTGGCGCGCAACGGCTAAACTGCAAAATCTTAAATATGTAAATTTTGTGAAAATCCCTTCAAATTGTTTTTATAAAGAAGAAACAAGCAATATGTGAAAAAATAAAACAGCCATGCTATAATAAAAAGTATGTCAGCGCATTCATTTTTGGAGGTTTTTATATATGTTAAACGAACAACAAATTACTAGATTGCTATATCGATTACAAGATCCTGTTTTAGAAGCTAGCTTAGAGGAAACAGAAGGTATTTTAGAAGTACAAGTACTTGAAGAAACAGCGAATATTAAGATCGCATTAGCTGATCCAGCAGTAGAAACGGATCATTTTGTTCATAATATAGAAGAACTTCTCACGCAATTTGGCGTAAATGAAATAAATATTGAGCTAGAATACCTACCCGCAGCAGTTATCGACCGTATTTTCCAAGCAAGAGATAACATACTCTCAGAAGCTAGTGAAACGAAATTCTTAGCAATAGCGAGTGGTAAAGGTGGCGTCGGGAAATCAACTGTCTCTGCTAATCTTGCAATTGCCCTAGCGCAACAAGGGGAAAAAGTAGGTTTGTTAGATGCTGATATATATGGGTTCAGTATTCCAGTATTACTCGGAACAACAGAATCCCCACGCAAAGAAAATGGCCAAATCATCCCAGTTGAAACACACGGCATTCAAATGATTTCCATGGATTTTTTTGTAGAACCTGGAGAGCCTGTAATTTGGCGCGGACCAATGCTAGGTAAAATGATTAAAATGTTTTTAGAAGAAGTAAGATGGGGAAAACTAGACTATTTACTTATCGATTTACCACCTGGAACTGGAGATGTTGCGCTAGATATCCACACGCTTATCCCGAAATGCAATGAACTTATTGTTACAACACCACATTATGCAGCCGCGTCAGTTGCATCGCGAGCGGGATACATGGCAGCAAAAAACAACCATAAAATTATCGGTGTAATCGAAAATATGTCTTACCTCACTTTGGAAGATGGACAAGTATTGAAAGTATTTGGACAAGGCGGCGGAGAAAAAGTAGCTGCAGACTTAGAAACACAACTTTTAATTCAACTGCCAATAGAACAACCAGAACCAAATGGAAATGGCTATGTATCAGCTCTTTTCGACTCTTCAAGCGCTTCAGGAAAAGCATATAAAACCCTAGCAGAGAAAATAATTCCATATTTATCATAAAAACTTTATAAAAAGTATTGACGAAATGCAAAAATCTTGGTATATTTATAAACGTTGCTGATGCGGACAAAACGCTTTCGCAACAAAAGAAACTGACCTTTGAAAACTGAACAAAGAAGAAGACGAAAAGCAATGAGACGTAAAGTCTCACTGGTAATCGCAGGGCAGAAAACAGAAAGCTGTTTTCAACAAAATAAACTAGTAATTT